>NZ_ABCK01000009.1 GCF_000170755.1 Lentisphaera araneosa HTCC2155 | reverse complement strand
TACTGCAAGAGCTCAACAGCCCTATCCGTCATTTCCGGTAAGTTGTAGATAGCCGCAGTGATTGCCGTGTCATCTTTTGAAGATGGATCGAAGCCACAGACTTTGACATCACCTGGAACTTTTTTGCCAAGAGCCTGCAACTCTGCAATGACATTTTTAGCAATTTTATTACTCATGCATAGGACGCCATCAATTGTTCCGTCTGCCACTATTTCACGTGCAATTCCTTTACCTACATCAGCAGAGTCGCTTTCTTTCAACCAAGTCGTCTCTTGAGGAGTTTTACCGATTTCAAACATCGCTAAGCTATAACCGAGGAAACTATTTCTCGTAACAAAGTGACCAAAATCATTCGATGCAAAAGCTATGTTTTGACAGCCCTTTTCTAGTAAACGCTTCGCCATGAGTTGATAACATTGAACATAATTGACGCTAACTACATCAAAATTATCGAGATAACCTGGGTGATTAACCGCCACTGCAGGGATTTTCATCTGCTTGAGTTCTTTAAGGATCTTGTGGTCATTATCAATATCTAATTCGACCAAGAGCACTCCAGAAACTAAACCGTCCTTTAAAAAGGCTGGTGGCTCATCATCCAAGGCAATATTATGCATCAAAGCTTGTTTCCCCTGATGGTACAGGGAAATTTCCATCGCGTGATACAAACGGTCTCCTAAAACACCGCCGCTAGCGAAAGTCGTCGGCTCCCTTTTATAAATAATACCCACATAAGCATTATCAGTTTTATTCGATTTGCGGCCGCGCTTTTTATAGCCCATGCGTTCAGCCAAAGCGACAATTTCATTGCGAACTTCAGGTTTAATTCCCGTTTGCTCAGGATTCAATGCGCGTGACACCGTTGCAGTAGAAACATTAGCGCGATCAGCTATATCTTTTACAGTTACTGACATAAATCTATTCTCTTAAATTATTTATTGAAATTAAATTAACGCTCTTTGTGCTTAAGTAAACGATCAAATAGATATTTTACGTAAACATCATGCAAAATACGCAACAAATTTGCCCTTGTACTAAACCCCACATTACTTGTGGGGCTATTTAAAGTGCCATCGCTCTGCGATGTAAGTTTTCATCGTCACCTGATTAATTGTAAAGAATTACGTTAAATCAAGTCAATCTCCCTTGATAAAAGACTCTTTGCTTGAAGCTATCACTTGAAATCACAAGCACAAAAGCTTAAAATAAATCTTCATCATTACGGGAGTGGGATATGATCATAGATAAGTTTTTAGATAAAAATTCCAGCGAAGCCATGTACTTTGCTGGTTTGACGCTTAGCATTCCTCTTCTATGCCTCGGCATCATATGGGCTATTTTGTCAACAGTTATTCTCTTGAGTTTTGATACTTCATTAGCAACAGTTATCGATCATAAAACAGAGAAAGATACCGAAGGAAATATGTCATACACCGCTATTGTTGCATATCAATCTGTTAACGGACCTGCTCAGACAAGCACACTCACTCTGAGCTCAAGTGAAAAATCACCCCCTTTACAAAAACAAGTCAAAATTCTTTATAAGACCAGTAGTCCTAAGCTCGTGTTTATTAAAAGTTTCAAAGGCTTATATTTCACCCCTTTATTTCTCCTTGTTTTAGCTTTTTTCAGCCACCTCATAAGTCTCGCCCACAAAAAAGCCTACAAAAACTCTCTCATCAACAAACAACAGGATCTAGTTTCACATGCATAAACATGATGCTGCTCGTTCTTATCAAGAACAAAAATTTGACGGCCGCCGAGAGTTAAGCTCCTCTGTGATAATAGCCTCCCTACTTTGGATTAGTGATATCTTTGTTCCTATGGAATTTAGGCAAGAGCCAATCTATAACCATCCCGGTTTACTCATCATTCCCGCCCTATTACTTTACCTTATTGGTTTTGGTAAAGCTATCAGAAGCAAAGGCTACGAGCCCGCAATGTTTCTTTTAGCCTTCACCGGATTAATAGGACTCTTTATTCTCTTTATTTTACCTAACAAAAACGATTCAAACGACGGCACTTAACATGAAAGCACTTAAAATTATTCTTTGCGGACTCGGCATTATTATTGGCACCGTATTAACCATTGGTCTGGCCTTCCTTGATCGTGGCCCAGAAACCTATGTCTACCAAGCAAGGCACATCCCCAAGCGTTATCTCAAGCAAATCCACAAGATGGAACTACTGGAAAAAGATGAACGCATTAAATACTTTTATTCCGATGGCCTTATCAACATCGATGAAGGTATGTATTTCATTACCGATAAGAACATCGTTTTATACTCGAAAGATTGGCCCGAACCCAAAGAAATCATTTCTTTTAAAGATATTGCGAACATCGAAGTTCAATACAGCACCAGCTGGATCGATGATACCTGGGTCATGGTTGGCACAGATAACTATGACTACGAATTTCCTCTCTCAAAGGAACGTGATGGCGATGAAAAATTTGTGGAATATCTTCAACAACAAGTCAGTGAAGATATTCCTTTCACTAGCTATGAAGTGTCGGCTAACGAGTAAAAAGTAACTAAGAAAATTTTAAAAAGGCGAAACATGGACCCTCTCAATTTAAAAGATAAAGTCATCTCAATCACGATTAAAGATGATGGTATCAACCACGACCTCATCGACCCCAAATTCACCGAAATCCACGGACGCATGTTCATCACAGGCACTGTCCCCAAAGGGCATGCAGAATCTTGCTGGACTGACAATTGTGATGGTGGTGTGGCCTGGGATCGAGTCACTGATTATGTTATTTTTGATTCCGTCGAAAGCTATCAATACGCCATCAAAAAATCTCACGAAAACGACAAAGACAAGTAGTTTTTCAATGAATCTCTACCCGCGCCTCATAATCATTTTACTGGTTTCATTCGTTTCTTCTTGTGCTTTTAAATCTCAACAACAAGCGATTACTCAACTCTATATTGAAGAAAGTGAAGTCAATTTAAGTCCCCAAGAAAGATCTCGACTTAGCAAACTCAGTATTGACTTGGTGGAGTCTTGCAACTTCACTTCAAAGGGCTACACGATTACTTTTGATGAAGTTGCCACTAAAAAAGCTTATCAACAAACTTTAAAAAGTGACCATTTAAAAATCACTTTTGTCCCTCCTATTGACGTGATTTGTCATGGAGATCAAATCAGTATACAAACTCTCGTCATCGGACCGATTGAGGGTGAATATGTTAAAGCCCCCTATGGACTGAACGACAGAGGGGAACTCATTGCTTTCGCTAAGTACTCAGGTCAACTTGCCGTCGAGCTCAAAACTATTATTGATTCAATTTCGAACTAAGCTTCAAATAAGACCATTGTTTCGAGATTTGGTGTTCCTGCAAACATATCTATTGGCTGAATGACTTTGGCTTTGTAGCCTTGCTTTTGCCATTCTAGAATTTCCTTGGGCACCACATCAGTGCCACAGAAAATCTGCAAGACACGCTTGGGACGACGTTTTGCGAGTTGCGCAATCACTCCGGGTTCACAGCCTTGGCGGGGAGGATCTAGGAGCATCAATTCAGTTTGCTTTGCTTGAGAAAATTTATTGTGAACTAAGTTCGCATCAATTTTTTCAGCGAAGAACTTCATGCGATTATGGCTTTTGAGACGCTTAGAAATTTCTTTTGCCGAATCAATCGCCGTAGTACTCATTTCATAGCCTAAGACATTCTTGCAGGACTGGCCTAAGGTATGACTAAAGAGACCATAACCACAGTAGAGATCGAGCAGCACATCATCCTTACTTGCTTTCAACATCGTTTTAGCGAGCTCGACCATTTCAGGAACCATCGATTCATTCACTTGGGAAAAACCTATGGGGCTGTAACGCATTAGTACGTCATCAACTTTAAGACCTAAAAGACGCGGTCCAAATAAATGTTTAATCTGCATCGTTTTAACGGGGCGTTCAGCTTCGAGGTAATAATCCGATCGCGAAGGGTCAAAGTAGACCATGGCGCCCTCAACAATATTCTCTTTTTTAAGCACATTTACTAATAACTTAACCTTGCGCATCACATCCGCATCCATCTTAAAAATATTTAAGATGAGGAATTGGCGATCATAATTGCCGCGAATAATCAACCAATTTAGGGCCCGCGCCAAAGAATAATAAGTTCGCTTAGAAAGTGTTTTTTGTAAAAAGTGATAAATGTCGTGGTGCTCACTGGGTTCTAAATCTGACTCAAGACAAACACCTGCCTTCACTGGCTTAGAAAAACCCAAACCGATTCCTGCTCCTTCCTGAAAAACACGACGCTTGGTGGTGGTTCGGTAATGTCTTGGCTTGGGAGAGGCAATAATGCTTTGCGCTTGCTTTTGAACCCCTGCTTTTTGGAGAAACTTAGCGAAGGCATCATTCTTTAACTTTAATTCCTGCTCATAGTTTAGCTGACTGATCGGCTCAGGTGACTGATCATCCCAAATTAAAGGGAAGATATCTTTGATTTCTTGCTCGAAAGAAGGCTGTTGATTCCTGCTATGCTTCGACATGGTGACTCCACTTAAAATTCCCTGCACTTTAGTTCCAGAAAACTTATTATCACCCAGAGGATTGAACTTATTTGCGATTATCACAAACTCTCCCAAGCGTGACCAACAAAAGAATAACCAAGTCATTTCCGACTTGGTTATTCTTCACTCATTAAGCATTAATGTCAATTAAAGTCCATATTGCAGCGGTGAATACGGGATGTTCTGTGGTGCTACTCCAGATGGCAAGTAAAAGCCCATAGCTAAAACAAAGGCCAAAACCATAAATAAAATAATCATGGCATTGAGTGCTAGGAACTTACTATCATTCCACATATCATGATATTCTTGCGAAACTTCACTCATATTATGCGGAACAACGCAGTGAGTAATCCAGTCTTTTGTTGATGCATTCATCATTGACTCCTTTTGTAAATAGTTACATACAATAAGGCAGGCTCAAAATCGTGGGTCTGTCTTTTCTATTCTTAATATATGACAAACTTTGCCGTTTCGTAAGTCCTCTTTTAGCCTAGAGAATCCCCACGCTACTTCTTAGCTTTACGTTTCCCTCCGTAACCACCAAAATAGGGATGAACATCAAAGCCTCCATATAGGGGATCTTTCGCTCTCGGGTCGAATTTTTCGATCAATGCTTTTTGCATCTTCTTATCTAATTGCTCTAACACCGCTGCATATTCAGGGTCTTTAGCCAAGTTATTTGTTTGATCGGGATCTTTGACGAGGTGATAGAGTTCTTGAGCTGGCCTCTTAGCGAAACAAAGTTCATAAGCTCGTTTGGCTTGAGGATCCTTTTCTTTATTGTCAATGATATAATCTTTTGTAGGTCCCGCATCACAGTCCGAATACCACTGACCTGGCTTGTTTGTGTTGCCATTGCCTACGCCCATGGGCCAAAGCTCAGGACGATAATTGCGAATGTATAAGAAATCCTTTGTTCTTATCGCTCTAGATGGGTAGCCACCCATATTAGGTTTCTCTTGAGCTGGCGTGTGACGCTCTCTCCCAAAGATAGCGAAAGGGCGTTCAACTTTATCAATTGCCCCAGATTGCTCACTCAGCAATAAATTCACAAAACTTTTTCCCGTCATGGCTTTGGGAACTGGTACCCCACAAAGCTCTAAGAGAGTCGGTGCGACATCCGCAAAAGAAACAAAGTCGCGATTTTCAAGTCCAGCTTTAACACCCTTAGCCCAACGAAACACAAAAGGAACACGCGCACCTGAATCATATAAATTCCCCTTGCAACGGGGAAAAGGCATCCCATGATCACCCGTCATGATCACAATTGTATTTTCTAGGAGATCCTTTTCTTCTAAGAGTTTGAGCGCCGAGCCGACCAAGGCATCCCAATGCTGAACTTCGAAGTAATAATCCGCCACATCTTTACGCACAGTTAAAGCATCGGGGTAGTGATCAAAAAGATGCACTTTTGCAGGATCAATCCCACTCTTCACTCCCGAGTCTTTTTTATAGCCCCTATGTGGATCACTTGTGGCGAGCCAAAAGAAAAAATTTTTATCGGGCGCTTCAGTTTTATCAAAAAATTCAGATAAATCTTTATACGTACTACCCGCTGGATGGCCTCCATGGTGTTTTTCCCAAGATTCAATTTTCCCTGGCCCCCAAGTTTTAGGACGATTCTGACCGATCACATAAGACGAGTCTGCAAGTAAATGCACAAAGCTCTCGTGCTCGACGGGCAAAGTACTCCAAAGATTAGCTCCTGGACCTAACTGCCAGTGATATTTCCCCGTAATCACCGCATTGCGACTCGGTGTGCAAGAGGGGCTGGAGACATAAGTGTGATGAAAAAGCATTCCCTCTTTTGCCAAACGATCAAAATTTGGAGTTTTCACACCTTCGTCACCATAGGCACCTGCATGAGGCCAGCCCCAGTCGTCTGCCATACAAAACAAAATATTTGGTTTCTCAGCTGAAGCCCAAAGTGAGATCGATAAGAAAAAAACTAATAAACGCATAAACACCCTTCTTTTGATAATTATTATAGAGTACTACTCCACCAAATTTTAATGATTAACAATTCTCATAAAGTTTTTAATACAGGAAAATGCTCAATTTGATCAAACACTTTCACAAGATAGACGTAAGGCCGTGCAACATAAATGGCCACAATAACACAATCTTAATATACATAAAATGTTTTTGTTTTTTACTAAAAAACACAATTTTAGTTTGATTTTATCGACTTGGGACTGTATATCTTAAATTAAATCATTACTATTTAAGGAGCTTCTAGTGAGCGATACCAGCCAAAACAAATCTCATGTTAAACAACTCTCCATCATGATGTTTCTCCAATTTTTCATCTGGGGCGCATGGTACACTTCCGTGAGTTTATTTATGAGTACTCAAGGAATGGAAAAAGATATTTACTGGGTCTATACTGCTGGCCCTCTAGGAGCTATCATTGCTCCATTCTTCATTGGATTAATTGCTGATCGATTCATCAACACCGAAAAAGTATTAGGTGGTCTCTTTATACTTGGATCTGCTTCCATGCTCATTCTTCCACAATTAGCGGGCCCAGGAAAATCAAGCATCGTAAATACCTGTATCCTCCTGCACATGCTCTGTTATATGCCAACACTCGCTCTAACGGCAAGTATTTCCTTCAAACACCTAAGCGATGGAGTTAAACAATTCCCGATAGTTCGCGTTTGGGGAACTATTGGATGGATCGCAGCCGGCTTACTCATCAGCTTTTTAGATGCTGAAAAAACAGCTCTACAATTTTACATCGCAGGTGGCGCCTCCCTACTTCTTGGTTTCTTCTGCTTTTCTCTTCCCAAAACCCCAGCCCCCCTCAAGGGCGAGCCTATTAAATTTAAGGACCTCATATTCTGGGATGCTTGGAGTTTGATGAAAAAACCATCCTTTGCCGTTTTCATCATCTCTTCCTTCCTCATATGTATACCTCTTGCTGCTTATTACGCTTACCTACAAAACCAAATGTCTGCTATGGGCATTACAAATGTCGCCGCTGCTAAAACTTTAGGGCAAGGCTCTGAAATCGTTTTCATGCTAATGATGCCATTTTTCTTCCGTAAACTGGGCGTCAAAAAAATGATTGCCATCGGCGTTTTTGCCTGGGCTGTGCGCTATGCGCTTTTTGCTTTCGGAGCCAGCGAAAACCTCACAATGATGATCTATGCTGGCATTTTCCTTCACGGAATCTGTTATGACTTCTTCTTTGTCACAGGTCAAATTTACGTTGATCAAGCGAGTCACAAAAATGTTCGCAACCAAGCGCAAGCTCTTAATATTTTTTGGACACAAGGAGTCGGTCTTTTTCTAGGTGCAATCATTTGCGGTAAATTTTACAATGCCGCTTTTGGTGACAAATCGGGCATTAACCCAGAGAACCTATCTCTTTGGCCATCATTTTGGTGGCCGCTCGCCATCATGGCCGGCGTCATCCTCGTCATATTCCTTCTCGCTTTCAAGCACAAAGATGACCCCAAAGCTGAAATCAATCATTAAATCTAGGTATCATTATGAATAAAATTAAAGTACTCGTAGTGGGTTGTGGCAATATGGGGCGCTCTCATGCATTGGCTTACCATGCACTCAATGACTTCGACATTTGCGGTATTGTTTCCCGCGGAGCGAGCAAAGAAAAACTCAATGAGGAATTAGGTGGAGACTATCCGCTCTTCTCTGATTACCATCAGGCCCTCAAAGAAACACAAGCCGATGCGGTTTGCATCTCGACTTACCCCGACACGCACGAAGAGTATGCTCTAGCAGCTTTTGCCGCGGGTGCTCATGTCTTTTTGGAAAAACCCGTCGCCCCCACTGTGGAAGGCTGCGAGCGCGTTGTCGCTGCTGCGAAAGCCGCAAACAAAAAGCTTGTGGTTGGCTACATTTTACGTCACCACCCCTCTTGGACGCAGTTTGTCGACATTGCGAAAGGCTTGGGTAAACCCCTCGTCATGCGCATGAACCTCAATCAACAATCTCATGGCTCCATGTGGGACACCCATAAAAATCTCATGAACTCCATGTCTCCTATCGTTGACTGCGGTGTTCATTACGTCGATGTTATGTGCCAGATGACTCAAGCCAAGCCGCTGCGCGTTAGTGCTATTGGTGCACGTCTCAGTGAAGAACTTAATCCCGGCATGTATAATTATGGTCAACTCCAAGTCAGTTTTGATGATGGCTCAGTCGGTTGGTACGAAGCGGGCTGGGGTCCAATGGCATCCACCAAAGCTTTCTTCATCAAAGATGTTTGGGGACCCAATGGTTCCGCGACGATTACTGCTCAAAACGCTTCTGGTGATGACCAATCCGATAATGTCGATGCCCACACAAAAACTGAACAGATCCGTGTTCATTCCTCTGAGATCAACGAGCAAAATGAGTTCATCAATGAAGATCAATGGATCTCCACCGATGACGAACCCGATCACGATGGCCTTTGCTTACGTGAACAAGAATACTTCCTCAAATCCATTCAAGAAGATCTTGATTTATCAGATCACATGAACGATGCCATCAACTCACTCAAAATTGTTTTAGCGGCTGATCAAGCCTTTAAAACAGGCCAAACCATTCAACTTTAATTCAGGGAAAATATGAAGCTCATCAAATTTACTAGCCTAGTTCTTTTTGCTCTAATCAGCACAGCCTTTGCCGACAAGGCTAATGACAATCTAACTTTCACAAGTCTTTTTGAAAAAGATGCCGACCTCGCAACAAACTGGATCGGAAATACCCAAGGATACAAAGTCGAAAACAACACTCTTATTGCCCAGCCAAGATGTGGAAACATCTACACAGCTAAGGAATATCAGGACTATGTATTACGCTTTGAATTTAAATTAGCTCCACATGCCAATAACGGAATCGGCTTAAGAGCTCCGCACCCCCAGGACAAATCAGTTAAACGTCATATCCCGGCCTATTCTACGGTAGAAATACAAATTCTCGATAATACACATCCCAAATATGCCAAGCTTAAAGATCATCAATTCCATGGCTCAGCCTACGGAATTGCTGCCGCAAAACGAGGCTTCCTAAAACCTTTAGGCGAATGGAACTACCAAGAAATCCACCTTAAAGCTAGCCATCTCCAAGTCATTCTCAACGGAGAAAAAATCCTCGATTGCGATATCGCTTCAGGAGATGCAGGCAAATATGCTAAAGGTCGTGATCGTACCAGTGGTCATATTGCGATTGCTGGCCACGGACCTGGCGTCACTTTCCGCAATATCTCTGTAGCCGAATTAGACAATGCCCTCAGCCAAGCACAAGAAGATAATGTCGCCCCCGAAGGCTTCACTCAGCTTTTCAACGGCAAAGACCTCACAAACTGGAAAGGCCTCCTTGATCGCCCTTTTGATAGACCCCACAAACGCAAAACCTTGAAAGCGGATAAACTCAAAGAACTCCAAGCCAAAGCTGATGAAAGTATGAAAAAACATTGGTCTGTTACAGACAAAGGTGAACTTTTCTTTGATGGTAAAAAAGGTGGTCATAGCCTCGCCACCCTTAAGCAATATAAAGACTTTGAGTTCCACGTCAGTTGGAAAATTAATCAAAATGGCGATAGCGGCATCTACTTACGCGGCCTTCCACAAGTTCAAATCTGGGATCCCAGCGACCAAAAAGTTCAAAAGCTTGGTGCCCACAAAGGCTCTGGTGCACTTTGGAATAACCCCAAAGAAGGCAAATGGCCCCTCGTCAAAGCTGACAAGCCCACAGGTGAATGGAATCACTTCTTCATCCGTATGATTGGCGATCGCGTTAGTATCTGGACTAATGGAAAACAGACTGTTGACAATGCTCCCCTCTACAACCTCTGGGAGAAAGGCAAAGCACCCATCCCCGTCATGGAACAAATTGAGCTCCAATGCCACGGCCATCCCACTTGGTTCAAAAACATTTACATTCGTGAGCTCTAGTTTGAATTCATTTAATTCCTAAATAAAGCGATACTTTATAACGCGCCGAAATATCTTCGGTGCGTTTTTTGTGTCGCCACCAAACTCAATACTGAGCTAATTTCCTCTTTCTCATATAAATTGTCAGTTTCTCCTCTAGCTTAGCTTATCTTTTGCGACATCGAGACTTAAAACTTTTAAAATGAGCTGAAATATGAATCAAATTGCCGTTCTCTTAGTCATGGTTTTTGCGGGAAGCCTTATTGCCCTGCAAGGATCCACCAATTCTGCCCATGGCAAATACCTTACGCACCCACTTCAGGCAGCGGTCTTTTCTTTTGGGTCTGGCTTTATTATTCTTTGCTTTGCCTGTGTCCTGCTCAAAACAGGTTTTCCAAGCTTAGAAAAACTTCAGGCCGCGCCAAAAAGCATCTTGATTGGTGGGGCACTGGGAACCGTATTTGTGAGCTCTGTCATTTTTTCTGTCCCAAAAATTGGTGTCGCCAGCGTTGTATTAGCCGCACTTTGTGGGCAAGTTATCTTTTCACTAATTCTCGATCATTTTGGCGCCTTTGGCATGCCCAAGATCAACTTGGATTTCAAGAGGTGCTTAGGCGCCCTATTGGTCATTTCAGGCTTAATCCTAATCAATACTAAGAAATGAAGACAAAAAAAAGGACTTAGTCGAAACTAAGTCCTTTGAAGAGCGAGTGATGAGACTCGAACTCACAACATTCACCTTGGCAAGGTGATGCTCTACCATTGAGCTACACTCGCTTGTGTGCCTAGATAATAAACAAAAAATGATATATATCAAACTCAAAAAATGATTTTTTTAGCTTTTTTGTTGATTTGCTCAATGATTTAATAAATCAGCCTCAAATCACGCATATCCTAAAGTCAGTTTTGAACTCATCAGAGCCGTAATTTATGTTCGTCCTTAACTTTTAACTTTGACTCAGGTATAAATTAAGACATAAATCCTATTCAAACTGTCCAAGTTATGCAAAGCTTATTGTATATATTCTGTTAGAACTTTATCATACAGACGATTATTTAAAATAAGCATAAGCTCACTAGGAAAACAAGAGGTTTTTTTACGATTTGATGTAAGCTTAGGCATTTTATAGCGTAGTACTTAACAAAATCTTAATATTTTAGGTAGGCAAACAACATATGAGCACTGAGACAAACACAGCTTTTGAGGAAGAACTCAAAAAACTCAATCACATAAAAAGCGAAGTGGCAAAGGTCGTCGTCGGCCAAAGTGAATTAATTGAACGCCTACTTATCGCCATGCTTTCCAATGGTCACGTTCTCATTGAAGGTGTCCCTGGGCTCGCCAAAACCCTTACTATTTCTACACTAGCTCAAGCCCTCAATGTTGATTTCAGCCGTATCCAATTCACGCCTGACTTACTCCCTGGTGATGTCATCGGCACACAGGTCTACAATCAAAAAACTCACGAATTCTCAGCTCACAAGGGACCAGTTTTTGCCAATATGGTTTTAGCGGACGAGATCAACCGTTCTCCTGCAAAAGTTCAGAGTGCGCTCCTAGAAGCGATGCAGGAAAAACAAGTTACAATTGGTGGCGAAACTTATAAACTCGATCAGCCTTTCCTCGTGATGGCGACACAGAACCCCGTGGAACAAGAAGGAACCTACCCCCTACCCGAAGCTCAACTCGACCGTTTCCTCTTTAAACTCTGCGTTACTTACCCCGATTTTGATGAAGAACATGAAGTCATGAAGCGCATGGCCTCCAACAAAGAGTTAGAAGCCGTTAATCACGTACTCAACCCCGATGAAATCATCAAGATGCGTGAAGTCGTCGACCAAGTTTTTAGTTCCGAAGAAATCGAACGCTACATTATTCGTTTAGTGGATGCCACGCGTTTCCCGGCTAAGTACGGGCTCGACCACCTCAATCGCTACATTTCTCATGGTGTTTCACCGCGCGCGAGTATCTCCTTACTCAAAGCCTCGAAAGTTTACGCCATGATGCAAGGCCGCGAATTTGTATTGCCTGACGATGTAAAAGTTATGGCGAAAGATGTGATGCGTCACCGTATCAGTATTTCATATAAAGCCGAAGCTGATGAAAAAAGCACCGATGATATCATAAACGAGCTACTCTCTGCGATCACTTACAACGGTTAAACTGTGACCCAAGAAGAACTAGAACGTCGAGTTCGACATATTCAGATTCACTGTCGACAAGCCGTTAGCGAGATACTTGCTGGCGAGTATCGCAGTGCTTTTAAAGGCTCTGGGATTGAATTTGAAGGCGTACGCCAATACGAGCATGGAGACGATATTCGCTCCATCAACTGGTCGGTTACAGCGCGTACGGGTAAGCCACATGTCAAACAATTTATGGAAGAACGCGAGCTCTCGCTATTTTTCCTCATCGATGTTTCTGCTTCAGCTTATTTCGGTTCTAGCGAAGAACGCAAAATTGATCTTGTGGCAAAGATCTTCGCTCTACTCGCCTTTGCTGCCGCGCACAATAACGATAACGTTGGCCTCATTCTCTTTACTGATCAAATCGAATTTGTGATCAATCCTCGCAAGGGTAAAAAGCATATCATGATGCTGATCTCAAAAATTCTTGAGCTCAAACCCAAGTCGAAAGAAACAAATCTCGATCAAGCTTTGGACTACTTCAATCGCATTCGCCCCAAACGTTGCGTTGCCTTTGTGATCTCCGATTTCATGGATAGAAATTATGAACGCACCCTGGGTGATACCGCTCGATTTCACGATTTGATTTGTGTTGATGTCAAAGACCAACGCGAAATCTCCATGCCTGATCACGGAATCTTTCACTTTGTCGATTCTGAAACGGGAGCCCTACAAACCATTGATTGTGCCGCTGAACAATTCCGCTCGACCTACATTGAGGAACATGAAAAACAGAGCCAAGCCCTCAAGACACTCTGCCACGATATCAACGCCGATTACTTGCCCATCAAGTTAAACGAGGACTTCCTTCATAGAATCATTAGTTTCTTCCGGGAGCGCAGCGATAGGTCAGCTGATGCAAAATAAACTTTTATCACTCCTAGTCCTGTTGACTTTGATCATTGTTTCCTGTAAGCAAGAGCCAAGTCAAATCGAGACTCTCAAAGCAGATAAATTGGAAATCCTTTGGCAAAAACCTTCGCCATCAATCTCTAGTAGCGATCTACTTCGCTACCAATTTACTGCAATTCATCCCTTGGCCAGTAGTATTGAGATCAAACCTCTCGAAAACGAAGACTTTGAGCTCTTCGACCAAAAAATGATTGTTTTGCCTCCAGCTTCTCCAACACAACTGCGCACACAATTTGAACTCAGTTTTGAACCCCCTGCCCCAGGACAATACAAAACTCCTCAAATCAGTCTGATTTTGCTCGACAAAAACGGCGTTCTTGCACAATTAAAATCCCCCGAAAGCGAGATCATCATTACGAGTATTAATCCTCCCGATGACTTTATCGCTGACCACCGTGGCTCACTCAAACAGAGACCTTCAAAATGGTTACTACTTTCTCTCCTCTTCTTTGCCCTGCCTTTTCTACCTAAAAAGAAAAAAGCCAAAGTGAAACTCGCCCTCAAAGTTAAAAACGAAGATCTTGAGCAATGCGAAGCTAGCTTTGAAGCGATTGAAACGCTCATGCAAAAAATCATGCAGTACAACTTCCTCATCAAGAAAAATGATTTCAATGCGATGTTGAGCCAACTCTCAAGTGATGAACCTAAACAAAAACAATTAAAAGACTTAATCGAAAACTATCAGCGTCAGCGTTTTTCCGGTCAATCAATTAGTCCCGAAGATCTCCTCAGCCAGCTCAAGAAAGCTTTTAAGGAGATTCAATCATGACATTCGAAACTCCTTATGCCTTCTTTCTCTTTGTTCTCGTTCCCATTCTAGCGATTTATCAATGGCGCAGCCGTCGTCGCCATGCGATCAACTTTTCATCCACCGAGAACATGAGTCACGCCAAAAAGTCTTGGCGTATCCACCTGCTTTTCTTACTGCCACTAACGCTGCACTTAGCCCTAATCAGCTTGATCTTCACCCTCGCCGATCCCATGACCGAAGTCACTAAGAAGCGTCAAGATCGTCAAGGGATTGCCATTCAAGTACTCGTCGATGTCTCCAGTAGTATGGACATCAATATGAAATATGGAGAAGAACGTTTAACACGTATGGATGTGGCAAAGATTGTTGTTGAGAAATTCATTGGCGGAGATGGCGACGAGCTTGTCGGTCGCCCCGATGATCTCATTGGACTCATTACTTTTGCGCGTTATGCCGATACGATTGCGCCACTCTCACTCGCTCACGAAGCCCTCATCAGCATTGTCCAGGACGTCACAATTAATACGCGCCCCAATGAAGATGGCACTGCTTATGGTGATGCAACGGCTTTAGCTGCGGCACAACTGGATCTGCTCCAAGGTGACCAAGACATCAAAAGTAAAATCATCATCTTGCTCACCGATGGCGAAAACAACTGTGGTAATCACCTCCCCCTGCAAGCTGCGAGCCTCGCAAAAGAATGGGGCATCAAAATCTACACTATTAGTATTCAGAACAAGCCAACTCCCGAACGCAAAAAAACTGATCAAGGCACCTTTTTCGTGCCCCCGACTCCCAGTGCTGGTGACCAAGTCCTCAAAAAAATGGCGGAATCCACTGGTGGCGTTTTTCGACTCGCCCACGATTACGATAGCCTCAAGAGTGTTTACAAAGAAATTAACAAACTGGAAAAATCCAAGTTAAAAGCCATTAGCTACACAGATAAATCGCCCGCTTTTTCAATCTTCGCTTTATTTAGCATTCTCTTTCTCTTTCTCCATAGCCTGCTGAAATCCACTATCCTGCGAGTGTCCCCATGAATTCGATTTTAGCCCTACAATTTATGGCACCCAAAATGGCCGTCTTGTTCCCTATTTTGGCCTTACTGATTTACCTCATGATTCATCAGAGGAAAAATAATCAGAGAGACTTATTAGCCTTTGCTCAACTCAAGCTCAGCAATAGCAAGGCACAAAGCAAAGCTTTTTTACTTTGCTTCTCAGTCGCTTGCTTAATTATTGCCCTCATGCGCCCCTCCTGGGGGACTGAAGATAAGCTACTGCGCAAAGATGGTCACTCAGTGGTTTTCATCCTCGACATCTCCAATAGTATGCGTGCCGAAGATGTGTACCCCAATCGTTTGGAGAAATCGAAAAACCTCATTGCTGAATGTGTCTCTTCCCTAGAAGAACATCGCGTCGGCCTCGTGGTTTTTGCGGGTTCCGCAAGCATTAAATGTCCCCTCACACTCGATTATGATTTCTTCCTCAAAATGCTCGACACAGTTAATTACGATAGTGTGGCTCACGGGGGAACACGCATTGAGGACGCCTTGATGAAAGCTTGCGATAAACTCTTTAGTGGCGACACGCAGCAGCACAAAGATATCATCCTCATTTCAGATGGCGGTGACCAAGGTGAACTACTCGACAAAGCTATTGAGACGGTCAATGAAAAACAAGCACGCCTCATGCTCATTGGTATGGGTGACGAAAAGAATGGCGCCCCCATCCCAACCATCGATGGCAATGGTTACATGATGTATGAAGGTCGTGAAGTTCTCACCAAACTGGAAAGCGAAACCATGCTCTACCTTAGCGAACAATGCAAAAATGCCGTTTATTTGCCCTTGGGAACGAAGCAAATGAACCTCGCTCGCATCTATCGTCAAATCAGTGAACAGCAACTTGCGCAAGAACTCTCCAAAAATGCCATTCAAGTTCCTATTGAGCGCTTCAAAGTATTCCTCTACTTAGCCCTCATTTCTTTCCTTCTCCTACTGTTTACACCGGATCTAAAAATGGGCAAAACTCATTCTCTTATCTTACTCTTCTGCCTCATCGGCCTCAACCCTTTGCGAGCTCAGCAATTTTCTGCCGAAGATCTCAAGGGCATGGATGAAGATATGAAAGAATTAATCTTAGCTCAACAAGAGGAAGAGGAAATCGTCGAAACTCCTGAGATCTTGGCTTTATTAGAAAAGCTTAAGGCCTTCCCCGAGTCCCTCGCTATCAACCGTGCCCTCGCCGAAGAATATGTCAAAGAAGAAGCTTACACGCAATCATTTCACTACTACCGCAAAGCGATCTCCCTGCTCGACAAGCCCTACGCAGTCTGCTTGCTCACCTTCAACTTAGCCAATGCACACATCAAAGAAGCGCAAAGCGAGCCAGATTTTTATCTCGCAAAAAACTACATCAAAGATGCCATTCGCCTCTACCGCAAAATTGTACTCACTGAGCCCAGCCTTAAAAAGGCGATCTATAATTTAGAACTCAGTAAAAGCTATTTGGCGCAAAGAACTCAAGAGCAAAAAGAAACCGAAGCTAAACAGGCCGCACTTGAAGAAGCCATTGCAGTCATCAAAGAACAACTTCAAAAAGCGATTGCAGATGAGAGCCAATTTAAAGCTCAGCTAGAAGATTTATTGAGTCAACAAAAAGCGATTGCGGAAAGCGCAAAAGAGCAAAAAATCATTCAAGAAAGCATCAAAGCCATTGATGTGAAATTCACTGAATTGCAGCAGGAATTCTTCAATTCTCCTGAAGATCCCGACTTTCCTTTCGGTGAATCACAGGCACTCACACAAGGCGCCGCTGAAAAATCCCTGAACTTAATGCTTGAACTCAAAGAAAACAAAATCGAAAGCCCTGACACCAATCAAGAAATCATCGACGACCTCAGCAAAGCTCTCGAACTCATGAATCAAGACCAACAGCAGCAAGAGCAGGACTCGGATGGCGAATCACAAGAAGGTGAAGAAAGCGACGAATACGAAGAATCTGATGAGGAAGGGGAAGAAGGCGATGACGAAGCCATGCCCGATAGTTCCAAGATGGACCTCGGGCGCCAGGAGCTTCCTCCCCCCGCTAAGAACCCTCAAGATATTATAAAAATGGAACAAGAACTTCAAAAAATTCGCGAGGCCAATAAAAAGCCGGCCAAGCGAAGCAAGGTTGAAAAGGACTGGTAATGAAAAATTTATTTATCGTCGTTTTACTACTTTTCTCAAGCCTAACGTGGGCAGAAGAAACACAAGTTGAAAACGACCCCAACAAAACGGCAGAAAGCGACCCCATCAAAGTACATGCCACGAGCTCGACAAATACCTATTTTTTAGGTGAGAAATTCTTTCTCGATATCATGCTCATGGGCAGCGACACCGTCACTCCCTTCGAAGCTAGTGAGTTCCCGGGCTTTCAACACACAATCGTCAGCCAAAAGCCCTTGCAGGTTCAAAAGGAGAAGGCTTACCACATTCGCCTCGCCCTCGTCCCTGTGAAATCAGGCCAAATGGTCATCCCCCCCCAATTCATTAAAGTCGCTGACAAGACTTACGAAACCCAAGAGCTTGCCATCGAAGTTAAGCGCCCCGAAATCAGCAAAGATATTAAGCTCGACGTTCAATTATCGAAAACCGACGTGTATGTAGGCGAGCCCATCCTCGCCACCGTCACTTGGTACACCTCCCTGCCCCTTTACGCCTTCAAAGCCGTTGATCTCGAAGTTCCCATCTTACAGAACGCTTCCTTCCGCGTGCTCAATAGTCGCCATGAGCCCAACCCCAACGACAAAAATGCTATTGGACTTCCCGTTTCCCAAAACCGCATCATTGCTCTTCGTGGCTCCACCACCATCGAAGAAAAAGAATATGAGTTCCTGCGCTTCCAACGCGTCATTGTCCCCTTAAGCCCAGGTTCTTTTGAGCTCGGCGATGCCCGCTTGCTTAGTGTCTTCCCAACTAAATTAAAAACAACGCAACAACAAAAGCGCTGGCGTCCCACTTATCCGAGCTTTTTCAATAACAACTTCTTCGACACCGAAGTGAATAATAGCAATGTGAAGAAGCTCATGTGCCTCTCACCTAAACTCACTGTAAGGGTAAAAGAACTCCCAACGCAGGGGCGCCCCAATGACTTTTATGGCCTCGTGGGAAAAGTTGATCTCAAAGTAAGTGCCGATAAAGTCGTGCTCGAATCAGGCTCACCAATTAAATTGGATATCGACTTATCAAAACATAGCTTCCCCGAAATCTTAGAGATCCCCGTCCTCAACCAACAACTTCCTTTTACCCAAAGCTTTAAGCTTCTGCCCAACAAGCGTATTGGCGAATTGCGCGAAGATGGCACAAAATTTCAACGCACCCTGCGTCCCATCGATATCGATGTGAAAGTTATCCCTTCGATTCGCGTTCCTTACTTTGATCCAGAAAGACAAACTTATGGCGTCGCCAAGAGTGAGCCCATTGCCATTAAAGTTACCGCAGCGAGCGAGCTCACGGCATTTGATGCCATCGTCAGCGGTCCCAACAAACTCAAGAATCATTTAGAAGAAAACTCCGAGGGCATTCGTCACAACAATCTCTCGGCAAACTTACTCAAGAGTGACCCACTCGTTTCTGACTGGATCTGGGCTTTCCTTATTCCCCCTGGCCTCTTTCTAATCTATTATCAATTGAGTGCCTACTCGCGACTTAAAGTCAGTGATCCTAAACGCGCCTTGGCTATTCGCGCTTTCCGCAATTTCAAATCACAAAACCGTGCCAAATCAATTCATGAACTCGATGAACAAGTACAAACGTACTTTGCCGATCGCCTGCAATTAACTGCCGGCGCCATCATCGCGCAGGATTTACAAGAGACCTTAAAGCAATACATTTCGCAAAACGATTTTGATGAATTGCGGTCCCTACTCGATCATTTAAAGATCCCCCGTTTTACGGAAACCCATCAGTCGAATATACAATTAGATGAATTGATTCAGCGCAGTCAAAAAATTGTACGACTCATCGAAAGGAGCCTTCCCAATGCCTAAGTTAATCCTATGCCTGCTTTTCTTTTGTAGCTCAATTTTCGCCACACAGCTTAGCGATAAAGAAATTTTAGCTCAGGCCAACAATGATTTTGAGCAAGCTAAATTTGCCGCTTTGCAGAACCCCGAAGTAGCAGAAGACCTCTACATCAAGTCAATCAATGCCTATCGCTTCCTCATCGAAGAAAAAGCTTATAAAAATAGTCAACTCTACAACAACCTCGCCAACGCTTATTTTATGCATGGCGAAGCGGGCTTAGCCATTTTGCATTATCACCGTGCCCTGCGCTTGGATCCCACCAATGCCGATATTTCCCATAACTTGCGTTATGCGCAAGCACAAACAAATGACGTTGTCCCCCAAAACTCCTTTCAAGAGATTTTGAACTTCGTCTGCTTTTGGCATGCATGGAATCCACAACTTCGCCTTGGTCTCTTCTTTTTCTTCAACCTCAGTTTCTTTGGCCTCTGTGCTTACGCACTTCACAGCAATAAAACCTGGGTGAAAAAAACTCGCCTTTACACCGGCTTGCTCAGCCTCATTTTTGCGATTTCAATCCTCATCAGCGTGAGCTCATTCGATCAGAATATTGATGGCGTCATTGTCAGCAAAGAAAGCAACCCACGACAAGGCAATGGCTACATCTACAACAACGCCTTCACCAACCCCCTCCACGCCGGCACTGAGTTCGCCCTGCTCGAAGACCGCGGTGAATGGTTGCACATCGAACTCGTCAACGGCTCCACTTGCTGGATCAAAAACTCCGACATCGCCCTCCTCAAGTAAATCCCCTGACTAAGAAAACTTAAACTGATGCTGCCATAGTTAATCAATTACCACCGAACTCAGAGATATCTCAGAGAAGAAATAGCTTTTAGTCATTAGCACTCTTAGGTTCCTTAGCCCTGAATCTCTTTTGGAGACTTCGCGTTAAATATTATCCCGATTTCAAACGGACTAGCACATGGAATTGTCCTTAGGTCTCTCTCGCGAAGACGCAAAGACACGAAGTTTTTTATCAAAAAGTTGACAGTTGGCAGATCGGCTTCGCCTGCAGATCGTTCGCAGGCTCACTGCAGTCAAAGACTTATTTTTGCTGGATAAGGGTAGGGAAAGCTCCTTGCGGAGCCTCCCCTCCTTCCGAACCGTACGTGCGGATCTCCCGCATACGGCTCTCCGGTCAATGCTTACTCCGAAGAGACTGAGATTCCAATAGCCAAGCCTCTTCCAGTGAAAAGAACCCTAGCTCTGCAAAGTATTTCTTGGTATATTTCCTGTTATCTATAAAGCGATGTGAACCTTTCTTACGATTGTACTTAGCGATAATACTTCGTAACCTTCGACGAAAGAAAGCATCAACTTCGAGCATAGCCCAACGATTTGAGTGTTTGAAGTACTCATACCAACCTTTGAGACTAGGCCTGAGACCTTTAATGATTTCTTCTACCGATTGCCAGTTACAACGCCTCGTATGCTTTCGCACAGTGTCTTTCATTTTAGCCATACTCTGTTTTCTTGGCCACCTATTTATCCTGCCCGTTCTTTTCGAGCGCTCAAAGTGATAACCTAGAAATTCAAAGTACTCATCCTGCTGATTCATGTCGGCAATTCGGGTTTTATCGGGATGGAGGTTCAGACCATGAGCCTTCATCCAACGCTTGATTTTGCGCAAGCCCCGCTTAGCCGATTTCGCATTATCACACATCACCAGAAAGTCATCCGCATACCTTACGATTTCAAAGCCAGCCGCTGTCATCCTGTGGTCGAATTCATTGAGGTAAATATTGGCAAGTAGTGGGCTAATTACGCCTCCTTGCGGAGTCCCTTTCTCGGGATCCCACTCCTTGATCCCATCAAATATTCCTGCTTTGAGGAAAGCTTCTATAAGATCTAGGGTCTTGCCATCGCTTATTTTCTCTTTGACTCGTTCCATGAGTTTGTCGTGCGGTATCATATCAAAGTAACTTTGAATATCCGCATCAATGACGTAGAGCTGTCCCTGCGTAAGTAGATGATGAACACGCCGAAGCGCATCTTTACATCCACGTTGCGGACGAAAACCAAAACTTTGTGTAGAAAAATCCACATCATATATCGGTTCAATAACATTCTTGAGCGCAGTCTGAACAACTCTATCGCGCACGGTCGGTATTCCCAAAGCACGCGTTTTACCATCTGCTTTTGGGATCTCTACCCTGCGAACGCATTGTGGCAGGTAAGTCCCTGCCTGCAGTTGCTTCATCAATTGCTTTGTATTGTGCTCTAGCTCTGATTCGTAACGATCCAAGCTCACCATATCCACCCCGTGACTCCCGCCGTTTGCACGAACAGATTCCCAAGCTTCTATAAGGTTTACTTCTCGCGCTACTTTATCTATTAAGCTATACCATTTCTTACCTTCAACTCTTGTTTCAAGAGTTCCCAGCATCTGATCTGTCCAGACTGAAGTCGAGGCCCACGCACGAATTTCTTCGGTGCGCCCTAAGTGCTCCCATGTATGTTTAGTCATCTCTGACAATTGTTTCACTCCTTCATTCTTTTCTTCTCAGTTTCATCTTCCTACTCTCCTTCGCTCTAACAGCTTTCACCGCCTTCTTCGCTACTATGAGAGCTCTGACTTCTGCATGCCTTATTGCACTGCACATGCAGATCTCCCTGATTAACGTCACACAACCTTCACCGCATTCCGTCTCCAACCACTCTATAGACTTCCTCTACTGCTTTGCTACTCGCTGATATTCAGCATAGAGGATCTTCAGAATTACTCCTTATTATTATTATTTTCATTCCGTTCCAAGCTTCGCCACGCGATCGCAGGCTCGCTAGTACTATAAAGCCGAATCGAGTTCGTCATCCTACGGACTGCTGCTTCGCCTTGCCTTGCTCTCCACCCCGCCTCACGACAACGCAGTTAGGTTCGACTACAACATAATCAGCCTTTGTTGATGAGGACTTTCACCTCACTGATTGTGTGCGCTCTCAGGCGCACGACCGCAGGCATCCTGCCTGCTGAGTTATTAAAATCATCACGCAGAGTCGCTGGGACGCAGAGTTAAAACCATTCAAAATTATCTCCACCTTCCGCTCGTCGATGGGTAGCAACCCTCGCAGGGATGGGGACAGCGTCCCTACATTTCCAATTCAAACTTATTACCGATCATTGACCAAATAAATAATTAAGATTTGTCACTAGCTTAGGAAAAGTAAACTTGGCTGGCGAAGCATGGGTCATTAGATTAGTTAATCATAACAAATCTTGGATCAAACATGCCACTCAAAACCTCCTCATTCTTTTTCTGCTTCACCTTCTTATTTTATGGACTCATACATGCCGACTCAAGTTCTTATGCGACTCGCCCCGTCGTCAAAGCCAAGAATGGCATGCTTGCCACAAGCCACCCCCTTGCTACAAAAATTGGTCTGCAAATCATTAAAGATGGCGGTAATGCCATAGATGCTGCTATTGCCGCAAATGCGGCACTTGGCCTCATGGAACCTACTGGTGGTGGCATTGGAGGGGATCTATTTGCTATTGTATGGTCTGCCAAAGATAAAAAACTCTATGGACTGAATGCGAGTGGACGATCTCCTCAACTTTTAACTTGGGATTACTTTCGCGAGCATAATTTGAACCGTGTCCCCTACTCTGGCCCACTTCCTGTAACGGTTCCAGGCTGTGTTGATGGCTGGTTTGAGTTACATGGCAAATTCGGAAAGCTTCCGATGAAGGAAATTTTAGCTCCAGCTATCAAGTACTGCCGAGAAGGATTTGAATTAACACCTATCATTGCTAGGCATTGGTCTTATGGAGATGATCTAATTAAGCAACCGAACTTTGCGTCTACTTTTTTCCCCAATGGACGTTCGCCTAAAGAAGGAGAAAGCTTTAAAAACCCCGACCTCGGAAACACTCTAGAAATCATTGCCCAAGAGGGTCGCGATGCATTTTATAAAGGCAGCCTCGCAAAGCGAATGGATGCATTCAGTAAGAAACATGGACATTTCCTACGTTACGAAGATCTTGCTTCTCATAAATCTCTTTGGGTAGAACCCTTAAAAAGTAATTACCGAGGCTATGATATCTGGGAACTCCCCCCCAACACTCAGGGAATCGCCGCTTTACAAATGCTCAATATCCTCGAAAAATACGAGCTCAGATCTTGGGGACATAATAGTGCAAAAACTTTGCACCACATGGTGGAAGCCAAAAAGCTTTCCTATGAGGATCGCACCAAATACTACGCCGATCCTCAACTCAGCCCCGCTCCCTTAAAAGGACTTATCTCAAAAGAATATGCCGATGCAAGACGTCAGCTAATTAACTCCGAAAAAGTAAGTGAACATTTTGAGCCAGGAAATCCCATTTTACAAAATGGCGACACCGTCTACCTCTCCGTTGGTGATAAAGAAGGTAATATGATTTCATTTATTCAAAGCAATTATGCTGGATTTGGAAGTGGTGTTGTTCCCGATGGAATGGGCTTTTCTTTCCAAGACCGCGGCGCCCTTTTTAACATCAGAGATAAAAACCATCCCAATGCCTACGCACCCGGCAAGCTCCCCTTTCATACAATCATTCCCGCTTTCATCACAAAAGATGGAGCACCCTGGCTAAGTTTCGGCCTCATGGGTGGCGCAATGCAACCCCAAGGTCATGTTCAGATTGTCTGTAACCTCATTGATTTTGATATGAACCTACAAGAAGCTTGCGATGCCCCTCGTTTCCGTCACTATGGTTCATCGACTTCTACGGGTTATAAAATGAGTGATAGCGGAACTCTACGCCTCGAAAAAGGTGTCAGTTCTGAAAGCATTGAAAAACTCCGCTCGATGGGACATGATGTGCGCCCAAATTCACGTTCAGGTTTTGGAGGCTTCCAAGGTGTCATTTGGGACAAAGAAAATAAAACCTACATCGGCGCTAGCGAATCCCGCAAAGACGGCCACGCAGAAGGTTATTAATTATTGGGTAAGGCTTTTTAAGTTAGTAGATCGCTCATTTCATTCGCTGCAGATCGTTCGCAAGCTCACTGCAGTAAAGGTTTATATTTCAAAGCAAAAGAAAAATTCTCGCTAAGTCGCTAAGTCGCTAAGTCGCTAAGTCGCTAAGTCGCTAAGTCGCTAAGTCGCTAAGTCGCTAAGTCGCTAAGTCGCTAAGTCGCTAAGTCAACAGTATACATATTATATTTTTCTGTGTCCTCAGTAAACTCTGTGGTAAACCCATTTTTCTGACTCCCCAAGATGTCGATTAAACATCAGTTAATCTCTGTCACACACACTGAAGTGTGAACTACCTAACTCTTTCTATCTCTTAAAAAACTTGGCGACTTCGCGCCTTGGCGAGAAAATGACTTGCGAACACCGCAAAAACCTCACAAAACTTTCCGTGTTTTTCTGTGCTTTTCCGTGGTTAAAATCATAAAAGTTGGCAGATCGTTCGCAGGCTCACTGCAGTGAAAGAATTTTTCTTATAAGCAATTTAAAATTTAGAATTCACCATTAAAAATTGTCCTTAATACCTCTCTGCGCCTACGCGACTCTGCGTGAGTTAACTTAAAAAACTATTTAATTTACACATAGGAATAAGTCTTAGAATTCTCTCGTTAAGACGCCAAGGCACGAAGTTTTTGTTCAGGTCTTAGGGCTATTATTAGATCAACTTTACTTAGAGATTTAATTCAATCACACAGAGGTGCTATGAAGCAGAGTTTAAAAGGACGATTATTTGGTATGTATAAACTCACACATTCTCCTGTAAATTGTGTGTGAATTGTTTCTAAAAAACACCTCAAAAAGCATGAGGTGATTTTTAAGATGTTTAAAATCAATTAATTACAAATTATAAATGAAATTAAAACCCTAAATTTGCTTACATCAAAACTAACAAAAAAAATTCATTATTAATACTCAAATTTTAAATAGGAATGTTTTCAATGTTTAACTCATCTAGTTTTATAAAAAAATCAATAATATTAATAATGATATTATTATTTTCACTACCTATCTATGCGCAATCTACTTTGGTTACTATTGCAGAAGACGCGAGCGCAACAACAAGTTCACTTGCAAACACAAGTGAGTACACCTTTAATGAGCTCTCAAATGGGATCAATAATAATGTATCTTGGGATGGTGTAGGAACTTTTGATAGTCTCTATATTTCAAATTCTAACGTATGGGGAGGCGCCATTGACGAAAGCACAGGCCAGGCATCTCAATTTTCATGGCAGGGGAATAACTGGACACCTGTTAGTACTCTAAGTCTAAATGAGAACAGTTCATATTTTGGTTTCTGGTGGTCTGCGGGCGATAAAAACAATCAGTTATCATTTTATAATGACGATGAGCTCGTTGCCAGATATACAACTGAATCTATGTTTGGGAGTTTAAATTTAAGTCAAGATTACTATGGGAACCCACTCACAGGTGGTAATGGTGGTGAACCCTACGCCTTTATAAATTTCTTCGGGGACGCAGAAACCTCATGGAATAAAATTGAACTAACTCAAAATGGTGGAGGCGGCTTCGAGTCAGACAATTATACCACTCGTGTTGAAACCTTTAATCCGGAAACTGATAGTCAAGAATCATTGGGTAATATAATAGCAGAAGTATCAGGCACAGAAACAACAAATGTTGATACTCCTTCCGAAGATTGGGCTTGGGCATTTGATGAAAGTGCTCCAGGGGCTCCAAATCCACCATTTTTCGCTTTACTTTTCTTCTTAGCTGCATTTATAAAAACCAAGTTTTCGTCATGAACATCAAATAACTATTTCGTAAATCATTTGAATTGAATACATTAATGATAGTATCCAAACCTTATACAGCAGTACAATTTCTTCGGATATGATTTCTTTAAGAATTTTTATGGTGTTTATGTTATTTAAGAAATTTTAAAATAATAATTTTAACTTAGAAAGAGTACAAAATGAAACTACAAAAATGTGTAACTATGAGTGTCTTTTCAAAGTTTAAGTTAGCTAAAACATTAATATTATTGATTTTAAGTTCACAAGTTTCCTATGGTCAATCTACATTAGTAACAATAGCCGAAGACCCATTTGCTACTACAAGTTCATTATCAAACACCAATGAATTTAACTTTAATGATTTAGAAACTGGCTTCAACTATAATCTTGCATGGGACAATGTGGGATCATTTGATCAAGTCTATGTTCGTAGTGCTAATAAATATGGTGGTGCCATAGATGAAAACACTGGTTTAGGCTCCAACTATTCCTATGTTAAAAATGCTTATAATATACAAAATAGTACTTTAACTTTAGATACTCCAAGTTCCTATTTTGGAATGTGGTGGTCTGCAGGTGATTCTTCCAACTTACTTACATTTTACAATGATGATCAAATCGTTTCTCAATATTCAACCGCGTCAATGTTTGGAAGTTTGGCACTTGGCCAAGATTATTATGGCAATCCATTAACAGGTGAAAACTCCGGTCAACCCTATGCATTTATTAATTTCTATGGTGATGCTGAAACTACTTGGGATAAAATAAAACTGTCTACCACTGGATCGGGTGGTTTCGAGTCAGACAATTATACCACTCGTGTTGAAACCTTTAATCCGGAAACTGATAGTCAAGAAGCATTAGGTTCCATAATAGCAGAAGTATCTGGCACAGAAACAACAAATGTTGATACTCCGTCAGAAGATTGGGCTTGGGCATTTGATGAAAGTGCTCCAGGGGCTCCAAATCCACCATTTTTCGCTTTACTTTTCTTCTTAGCTGCATTTATAAAAACCAAGTTTTTAGCTTAAAAGTAAAAAAATGACCGATACTGAGAATAAGCCAAATGACACTCATCCTTTATGGAAGGGTCTATTACCCCTCTTAATTTTTTCTACACTCTCGTCATCGGATATTGTCGTAGATATATATGGCAGTATTTGCAAACCTATTGCCTTATTTATAATAAGCCTAACGGGCTTAGCAGTCAGTGATCAAGGAGTTAACTTCAACGTTGCTCACTTAAGCATTCCTTGGACTCGAGATTGTGCTGGCATGAACATCTTACTAGTTCTTTTAGCTATATATGCTTGGATGAATCGCCATAGCCCACAGAATTCCAGTTACTGGCTGAAAATGCTATGCATGATACCCTTAGCCATTTTATCTAATGTCTTAAGAATCTTAACCTTAGTTGCTTATCGCTATTTCCTGTATCCTGAAGTCGAGACCCCACAGATGCATTATTTTTGGGGGTTATTTTGGTTAATACCATTTGCCCTGTATGCTATTCCAAGGGATACAAAACGCTCAAAAAAATCACTGTGTTTTGAACTTTTACATATTTCAGCAGTTATTGGACTCATTGCTCCATTACTCAATTTAAGTAATCATTGGGTCACTGCCATTGGTGTATTGTTCTTACTTTTAAATAGCAATTACAAAGATCATAGTGAAGTTTTTAATTTCAGAGCTCTTGGTTTATGGGTAAGTATTGCTATCGCAATAAGCTGGTCTGGAATTGAATCTTTGTGGCTACCTTGGTTATTAGTCTGTCCCCTCACAGTCAATTCGAAATGGTTATTAAGTATCCCAGGCTTTTTATGTCTAAGCGCATCATGCCCACTATTTGTACTAATCCCCTATGCGGATATATGGGCCATTACAATTTTCATATTCACTGTATTAAAGTGGCATAAAGTTACTAACATACCGCCTAAACGATCAACTGAACCAACAAACTCAAGGCTAAATGGTGTACTAACATCCTGTATCGCTACAGTTCTTTTTCTTCCATTTATTTCCTCAACCCTATTTAGTTTAGATTCTAAGCATTTAAAACCACCAAGCACAATCAAAAAAAAGGTGATTCAGGGCATGGGCTACCAACTGAGACTTAATGATCAATCCCCAAAACTTGGATTATTATGGTATGATCCACAAGGTAATAATAGGCACCACGCTCTTGAGGTCTGCCTACAATATCGCGGCATCTATTTAAAAGGCACGGAATTAAAATCAGTAAAAACCGATGGCGAACGCTGGTTTACAGAATTTTTTATCATTAAAGACAAACTCGTTTCAAACCATAATGATTATTTGTGGCAAACGCTAGGTTTTAGAAAAAGCCCAGGTGTTCACCTTATTCTCCTTGCTGACAAAAAGGATTTTAACACTTCTGATTTTTCTACAAAAGCAAACGAAACGGCTAAACAACTATTTGAATCTATTAAATAGTAAAATTTTAACCTTGGTTTTATAGGACTTCAAAATAGGATGGAAAATTTCCATGGTTAAACTCCAAGCGCCGACTCCACTAATCCATTTTTCAATCATCTATTGCTCTCTGCGCCTTCGCGCCTCTGCGTGAGTTAATTTAACTCAAACACTCTTTTATTGACAGATAGGAATAAGTCTTAGAGGTCTCTCGCTAAGACGCCAAGGCACGAAGTTTTTTGTTCACTTATTATAGTTGTTGATAGGTCGGCTTTACTTACAGATTTAATCTCATCACGCAGAGTCGTGGAGACGTAGAGTTTCAAAATTTATAATTGCTCTTAATTCCTTAGCAAAAAATCATTTTGAAGCCCGCAAATCCTCACAAACCTTTCTGTGTTTTTCTGTACTTTTCAGTGGTTAAAATCATAAAAGTTGGCAGATCGGCTTCGCCTGCAGATCGTTCGCAGGCTCACTGCAGTAAAAAATCATTCTTGTAAGTAATTCATCATTGCCCTTGACACCTCTCTGCGCCTCCGCGACTCTGCGTGAGTTAATTTACAAATGAGAGCAAGCTATAGAATCCTCTCGCGAAGACGCCAAGACACTAAGTTTTTGTTCACGTGTTGTAGCTATTTTCAAATCGACTTTACTTACAGATTTAATCTCATCACGCAGAGGCGCTGTGACGCAGAGTTAAAACAATTCAAAATTTACAATTCACCATTCAAAATTAACCTTACCCTTCTGCTCGTCGATGGGTAGCCACCCTCGCAGGCATGGGGACAGACTTGAAAAAGTTAGCCGATCGCTCATTTCATTCGCTGCAGATCGTTCGCAGGCTCACTGCAGTAAAAACTCATTCTTGTAAGTAATTCATCATTGCCCTTCTGCTCGTCGATGGGTAGCCACCCTCGCAGGGACAGGGACAGCGTCCCTAGACTTCCGACTCAAGCTTAATGCTAAACCATCAATTCAAACTAATGACTGCAGCCTTGGCTATGATCGTGGTCGTGGCAGGATTTGTCTTCAGTTGTGCAGGCATTGCGATCTTCGCAAGATTTGCGAGCTCCGCAGCCCTTACCCGTGTACATGCCCGAGGCATAGCCCTGTTGCATTTCTTCAGCATTGGCGTGACGCATGGATAAGACCACCACGTCCCAAGTTAAGTTTTTCCCTGCGTAGGGGTGGTTGGAATCAATTGTAATTTGATTTCCATCGACTTTAACCACGCGAATGAGCTGAGGCCCATGCTCGGTCATATTCTGAAAACTCAAGCCCGCCTTAATCTCGAGCCCATCCTCAAACATCTCGGGCCCAACAACTCTAAAGAGTTCTTCATTTCGTTCTCCAAAACATTGAACTGGAGGAAGCGTTAAAGAAACATGCGTTCCCTGATCTTTACCTTCCAGAGCTCTTTCCAGTGCGATTGGCAAGTGACCATAGCCATGTAAATATGTTAATAAGCCCTCCGCTGAACTCTCGAGCGTATTGCCCTTTTCATCCTTAATAAAGTAATCCAGACTCACAACCTGATTTTTTGTAATCATAATCAATTCCTTAATTTTTCCCCACGCTAACCAAATTATTTAATTTTTCCATGAGTAAAGAAAATATTATAAGGGAAACTCTGTTTTCATCAATAAGCTTCACATGGTAAAGGACTAGCAAGTTCTTTCTAGGGGTGTTCGAGAGGAATAGAGATCTCTTCGATAAATCTATATATGAGCTAGGACGCCGCTCCTCCTCAAACTCTCCCTGCAAGGAGTCCCGACTCCTTAGCTGCGAATACCTTTTATTCAACACCTGCCAAATTTTACTGCATCAAAATCATTAAGGTTTGTAACGACGAAGTTCAAAAGGAGTTTGCTTACTTATGTTAATAAGAACATGAGGACCCAACAAATGATAAAACCGGTAAATTTCATCTTAGTAGTCAGCTTATTGATAAGTCTGATTAGCTGTAGCGAGCAAATTGGAGGCGGAAGTAGAAGTATAAATTCTAAAGTTATTACCTTCGGAATCAAATCAGACAAAACTTTGGGTTTTATAATATGTAGTGATATTAGCTCAATTGGAACTATAAGTTCTGGTGGGACTGAATGGAAAGGGCACGATGGGTCTGCATGGAAAGGGTACATCAAACCTCTTGAAGGTCCATCAATTGAATATTCTGCATCATCAAAAAGTATGAATATCAATGGGAATAACTACGACTTTAATACAGGAAGAATTTTTATAATCACGACTGAAAATTCAAAAATTTCTATATCTCAAATGCCAAATGAAATAAAAGATGGTGATTACAAAAAAGAAATCGATAGAATTATATCCTTAAAAGAAGTCCAAAAAATTATTCCCAATAAATAAACTCGCATCGTGTTCACCATAACATTGAATACAGGAACATCTAAACAGGCATTTGCCCCTTGATCTTTCCCTTCGAGCGCTTGCTCTAAGGGGCTCGGTAGGGAGCCATAGCCATGTAAATACGTTAATAAGCCTTCAGCAGAACTCTCTAAAACCTGACCCGCTTCATCTTTGATGAAGTAATCCAGACTCACAAGCTGATTTTTTGTAATCATTTTTTATCCTTAAATTTTTTCGCTAAAGTAATGAGAGTGGCAATATTTTCCATAGGGCAATAAGAAATTCATCCAAGAGTGAATAAGCTTCGCTTCATCTCAAAAATCCTCTAGCCTCCACTTTACCTAATTCATCTAGAGCAGTAAATTACTGCTTAATCAAAACGGAGATACACAATGGGATTTTTTCAGGGCCTTTTTGGCAATTATTCAGAAGTTAGTTTAGAAGAGCTCCAAAAAAAGCACGGGGCTTACCTCATTGAAGGAGAAGAAATTCAAACTGGCTTCAAACTCGTTCGCGACACACTAATTTTTACTAATTTACGAATCTTGGACTTTGATACGCAAGGTGCCACAGGCAAGAAAACGCGCATCCACTCTATTTACTTAGACACCATTTGCGAAGTCAGCTGCGAAACGGCCGGCATGGGTGTGGATGATAGCGAAATCACCATCACTTATATTCGTTCCCCTTACCGTAAAGCCAACGAGCTCTTACTCGGCTCCAAAACCTTTGAGTTCCCAAAAAAATTCGACGTCGTTGCTCTTTACGTCCAGCTGGAAAACATGGCTCACAATAATGTTAAAAATCTTAATGCTTAGCCTAGCTCAAGTTCTTTAGGAAGGCCTTCTCTACTGGCTTTTTGTTGGAATTTCCCATGGATTCGTAACAGAATAAAAAATCCTATGTTTACTTAGCTAACACGTCAAACATAAGATCACCCACAGGAAAACATGAATCCCTATAGACTTTTCACCCTACTGCTACTTTGTGCTTGTGGCGCTTTTGCCAAGCAAACTGAACTCCTCAACATCGTCATGATCCTCAGTGATGACCAAGCTTATGCTGACTATAGTTTTATGGGCCACACGCTCATTGATACGCCACGCATCGATAAACTTGCGAGTGAGAGCGTGGTCTATGAACGCGGCTATGTGGCGACTTCAGTCTGCGGCCCTTCCATCACCACTATCATTACGGGGCTTTATTCACACCAAAATGGCCAAACGGGTAACGATCCACTTTCGGGAATTAGCCGTAAACCATGGATTGAGAAATTTAAAGAATGCCCACAAGTGCCAGCTCTACTGGCTAGCAAAGGCTACCTTTCTCTACAAACGGGTAAGTACTGGCATGCGGATCCAAAAAACTCAGGTTTCACCCATGACATGGGCCCTACTCTTCGCCATGGCTCCGAATATTCCTTGAGTATTGGACGCGAAACGATGCAACCCATTTATGATTTTATTGACGAAGCTCAGTCTCAAAACAAACCCTTCCTCATTTGGTATGCGCCCTTCATGCCTCACACACCTCACACACCACCAAAGCGTTTGGAAGATAAGTACCAAGCCCTGGGGGCTAAGGGGCAATCCAAATACTATGCGATGTGCGAATGGTTCGATGAGACTTGCGGCCAATTGCTCGATTATCTCGATCAAAAGAAGCTGACTGATAAGACCATGATTGTTTATATCTGTGATAATGGCTGGGGTAGCATGGGCAGAGGCTCCGTGAAAGCTTCTCCGCATGAACAAGGCGTTCGCACTCCTATCATGATCAAATGGCCCGGTAAGCTTTCTCCTCAAGTGGACAAAGAAAATTTAGCGAGCAATATCGACATCGTCCCCACTATTCTTGCTGCCGCTGGCGTCGAGATACCCAAAGAACTTCCTGGCATCGATCTCCTAGATTTTAATGCGGTTAATAATCGCGATAGCATTTTCCTCGGCTGCTTCACACACGACATGCTCGATGTCAATCGCCCAGAAGCAGGCCTACGCGCCCGTTCATACGTCGGTAAAAAATGGAAACTCACCGTATGGAGCACACCCGATCCAAAACTTGATTTAAAAGGCTGGCAGAAACCTACTCCAGAAGATAAAATCGAGCTCTTTGACCTCAAAAATGACCCCATGCAGAAAAAGAACCTCGCCAATCAAAACCCCGAAAAAGTCAGTAAGCTCAAAAAAGAAATCGATGCCTGGTGGAATCCATAACAATTAATTTTACATATAAATTGTGACATAGACTTAATTTAAGAAGAATTAAGAAGTTGACCAGTAATACATAAACATTACTTTTAGGCCTAACTAAAACATGGGAGTGTATTATGCCGAGATGGGCTATTTATTTAATTTTTATTTGTTTCACAATTGCGAGCTATGCAAATGAGACAACTTTTAGTTTTGAAAGTGATGGTGATTTTGAAATAGAAAAAATTGATCATGACAAAAAAATTATAATTCTAAGAAAACCCAATGGTGAACTCTTCGAAATCCCCATGGATTTTAAAATTAAACCTCCTGAATTTGAAAAAGTCATAATCCCTTTAGATGGCGCTTCTCATCGTGATCACCTCGCAAAACGCGGTGAATTTAAGCAAGAACTCATACGTGAATATCAAGCTAAATCAATTGATCCTCCAGAGCTTAAAAAACTTGTCTTGATTGCTATTGAAGATTATACCAATCGCATGGCAATGATTGGCGACTTTCCAAGTTATGATTATGTCAAAGAGCAATGTCGAGAGATTCTAAAGCACCGACCAAAAGACCCTTTTACACTAGCTTTCACTCACAACTACCTTCACCAGAAAATCAACATTAGCAATCAGTCCATAAAAAAATACTCGCCTTATGTAAGAGCTATGTTCGAAAACTGGACTTCCTACCATGTCAAAGAAATGAGTACACTTTCAAACACTCGAAAATGGTTAACCGAACTTACAGATGATCCTCATCAACTACGATACGCATGGTGGCATTTATACGACGTGATTATTGACCGAAGAAACGATGTTGAAAATATAAAAACACTCCTTAAAGACAACCCAAAGATACACCCTTGGATCATGAACATGCTAAAAGGCCAGCTTAATGTAAAACAGGCTTGGGACGTAAGAGGTAGCGGATATGCTAGTACAGTTAAAAAAGAGGCTTGGCCCATTTTCCATGAGCATTTAAACAAAGCAGGCGAATTTTATACTAAAGCTTTTGAAATCAATCCAAAATGTCCTGAAGCTCCCCAAAGAATGATTACTATTGCTACCGCCGGCCAATCTGAAAAAACTGCTCTTGAATGGTTTTATGAAGCTGTCAAAATCGAATTCGATTACTACCCTGTTTACAATACATATATTTGGGCTATTCAACCGCGCTGGGGAGGTTCACAAGCACAACTCGTGCAATTCGGAAAGGCCTGTGCTGCAACCAAGCGTTACGACACGCAAATCCCCCTCATGATTTGGGGAACAATCCGTGCAATACGTAAAGATTATGATAATCGTAAGCAAGCCTGGGCTAAAATTCAGGAATTCAACATTGTAGATATTACCGAAGAAATGCTCTTAGGTTACTACCATGCAAAAAATGAAAATATTCGATTCAAAAAAGATCCTATCAATTTTGGAGATAGGTATTTAGAACTCTGTATTTACACCGAACAATTTAACAAAATCGATAAACTTGAGCAAATGTATTCATCAGAAAATTTAGATTTTGGTGAAGCTAAAACAAATATACGTGATTTAAAGATTTTTAAATCTGCTGCTCATATAGAACACTCCGAATATAGTGACAAACTCAAATACATTGCTTCTCAAGTATTGTCAGACTTTAGCAATACTGCCCTAAGTCAAATAGAACTTGAGGATCTTAAAACATACCTCGAAGAGCTCAAAACTATCCAATCTAACAATTCTTCTATAGCTCTAAAACCCGTACTTGATCTCTTAGAACTACGAATCAAAACAGAAATCACTTTACAAAATGGCGAATGGGTGGAAATTGATTTCACCAAAGATTTAGCAAATCTTTTCACAAATAACATCAGCTCAGTACAAGTGATTGATAAGTCATCTGTTATTATAGACTCCATAAAAGCTAGCTCTTTTAAATACCATCGGGCTATGGATAGCCATTTTGAAATAGAATATGAAGTTGAGCATTTAGACAATTATAATCAGATTTCGATGTTCACATTCGTAGCAGTTCCTGAAAAACACAGCAATAGAGTGAGCGTCCATATTGATGGGAAGAAAACTTTAACCGGTCACGAAGTTCCTAGTAAAAAAATCTGGACAGCATGCTTTTTACCTAAAGCTGAATCATATAAAATGAATATAAAACTTTGGGAAGACACACTTCAATACGATGTCAATGATGGTAATTATTTCGACATTATCAAAATAGATTTAGATAAAATAAAGCGCTTTCAAATCGGTGCCAGTTACAATAATTACCCAAAGGGAAAGTTTAAATTATCTAATCTGAGATTTAGAATTCATAAAACTCAAAACCCTGACCTTGCTTCCAATAAAAAACATAGAGAATACCTTCAAACAACAAAGTTATTAGAAACTAATGCTGCAGTAAACGTCTACCTCGGCAATAAACTAGAGCACCAAAAGAAATTTACTGAAGCTAAAACCTATTTCGAAAAAGCTTATCAATTAAGCCCGTCAGAATTTAATGCTTACCATCTTGCTATTGCTTATAAAAATCTAGATGAATATGAAGATGCTCTACCGTTATTTCAAAAAATCATAAGTTCCAAAGTACAAGGGGTGATTATTAAAAGAAGCATTGACTATACAGTAGCTATCCTATTAAAAGCGCCTAATAACGATCTTGCAGAACAACTTACAAAACGGCTTGAAGATCAGCTCAAAAAAGCAAAGGGTGGTCAAGTTTACAATCTAAAAGTCAATATATGTAAACTGGCAGCTTCTATGCAGAATCAAAATAAAGTAAATCAAATCATTTCAGAGATCCAGCAACTCAAACTCAATAAAGGTCAAAAAAACAAACTTAAAAAGCTCAAAAAAGAACTTCAAGCTTTAAGGAAAACAAACTTTACAAAAGCAGCTTAAAGCGAATAAAATCGCGGGGGCCGAGCTGAGCGAGGCGGTCGATATCTTCTGAGGTGACGTTAAAGATGCGAGGGTAGCCGCCGATTGTTTGACGGTGGCGTAGCAAGATAAAAGGGCCTTTGGGAGTCATTTGCATAGTGCCGTCGGCGACCGCAGATGAAATCATTTTCCCCTTACTATTTAAAGCCAGTGATTCGCCCCATTTTGTCAAAGCCATGCCCATTGTACTGAGCTGACTTCCCACTTGCCAGCCTTGTTCAAGGATCACTTCGGGGTTTGCGAGCTGTGCAAACTCTGGTCCCTTCATTAAGCGAATCACTCCTTCGGGAGCTGCGTTGGGGTAACGTTCTGCATAAGTCCTTTGATCACTGGCACGATCGGCAATTTTATTCATGTAGCTTAAGTAAGTGCGAAAGCCTTTGAGTTTTTGCGAAAAGCGCAAGCGCTGGCCCACTTGCACATGATAAACTTTGTGACGAAGCAAAAGCTCATCATCCAGTTTAATTTCTTGATAAGGAACACCCGTAATGATTATGCTTCCCGCTTCTGAAAACTCGATTTCTGGCGCTAAAATAAATTCCAGGCAATTCACCTGTTCACCAAAAAGCACACAGGCTTCCTGATACGCGCCTTGATCCATAAGCCCCTTAGGACTCAGCCCACGAAATTGCTCGCCATAAGTAGGCAAACAATCCTTGGCTTCATAGTTTGTACTCAAACCTTTTTTGATAAACTTAAGCAAGGCGACCCCGTAGTTCTTTTGCGAGTTCTAAGGCAATTGTCGCATCAGAATGAATGCAGATACTCTCACCATAAATTTCGCGACAGACTTTTGTTCCATCCTCTTCATGAGTGAACACTGTACCTTGTAAGAGTTGCTCACTATGAATCAGCGCCTCTTCTAAACTCTCTAAAACCGCGCCTTTCTTACCACGGGGCATGAGAGCAAATTGTTGCTTTTCTCCATCGTAAATATACGCGCGCTCCGCAAAGACTTCGGGCATGATGTGAATCAGCTGTTCAGTCTCACATAATTGCGCTATTGCGGAATTTTGCGGACATAACAAGACTTCAATCTTATTTTTTATAAGCCAGTGATAAATCACTTGGGCTAGCTCTCTGTCCTTATTTAAATCATTGTAGAGAGCTCCGTGAAACTTAATCCATTTGATATCGCTGACTAAGGCATATTGCTGATCCAGTGCATTCAGAAGCTCCTCTGAGCTTAGATCCATACTTATCCGCCCAAAATTCTCTTTATCGGGATAAGAGAGGTGGGCAGTGATTTGAACGTCATTTTCATCGGCTAAATTTCTGAAAAATTTTATGGAGTCCGCATCACCCGCATGTCCGCCGCATGCGAGATTCGCAATATCCACTAGCGTGATCAATTCTTGATCAATGACATTATCTATGCCTCGTTCACCTATATCACAATTGATCTTCATTTTTAACCTCAAAAAATTCAACTTTATCTCCCGGCTCCAAGAGCTGTAAATGCTCTGGGTTCATGCGCCCAATTAAATTCCAGCCGCCAGGTGATGCTTCATGGTACACTCCGGTTTGTTCTCCTCCGATGGCCACAGAACCTTCTGGAACTCTTTCTCTTGGCGTTTCCAAACGCGGAACATGCAAGGAAGGATCTAAACCAATCAAATAAGGGAAATGCGGCAAAAACCCTATCATTGCTACTGTATATTGAGCCTGACTATGTCGATGAATGATTTCATTCGTACTCAATTTTGTTAAGTCCGCTACCCTAGCGAGATCTTGACCATCATAGACAACTGCTAATCGGTGTGTCTTCTCTAAAAAATCCTGCTTCAATTCTAAATTTTCTAAGTGTTTATCCACTATCAAACGAATCTCTTGCGCCTCATTGCCTAAAGGATCATAATGAATCGCAATATCACAGTAAGCTGGCACCAAATCTAAAAAGCCTTTTTCATTCTGTAAAGAGCGAAAAAGGCTTAAAATGAACTGACTATTATCTTCAGAGATAGAGTCAAAAAAAACAAAAATTAAGCATGAGTCACCCAGTTGATGGCATTTGTACTCTCGCTTAATTGACATCTTAGAATTCTAATTTTTTGTACTTAGCTGGAACTTTCCATTTGGGGTGAACCGGATTGATCTGAAAGTTTAATGTGAAACCGATCTCTGGTTTAAGTTTAAATGGAGCGAGCATCGGCTTAAGTGCCGCACGTAAGTTATACTCAAAGGCTTCATCCATGTGATCCTGAGTTTTGATGAAAAGTCCAGGCTTTTTGCCAGTCTTACCACCAATCATACTGATCGTAAGTGATCCGTAGCACTTGAGTTCTTCTTCATCTGCGAGATGCATGAAACCACATGAATCACGGTAATCGCGACTACACATGTATATGAGGAGATCCTCGATTTCGTGAATCTTATCTTCTAAAAATTCTGGTGCAATGTATTTGCGCATGAGCATAGGCTCAGGAAACAAAGTAAAATCGTTGAGTTTAACGGGACTCTTGTCATGAACTTTGAACTTGTTCATAGTGAAGTCCACCCACTCCTGCCCCAGTGGCATAGGCCTCAACGTTAAAAAATGGCTAAAATTTGTCCAAAAGCCCATAAATAACCTACTTAAATCTATATTGAAAAATTGGGAAATAACTTAACTGATGATATAGATAATGCCATTCAGAGTTTGCACATGATCCAGCAAAAGACTAGGGAGTTTACCAAATGGACCGCACTTTACTTACTTTACTCAATTTATTACCCAAAAACCTTCTGAGTCGCTTCGTAGGCTTTTTCGCTAACTTAGCCATTAGTAAAGCCTTTATCCCCTGGTTTGCCAAACGCTACAAAATCGATCTTAACGAAGCTGAAAAAGATATTGCGGATTACCCCACTCTCAATCAATTTTTCACGCGCCACTTAAAAGCTGGTGTCCGCCCCGTTCACAAATTAGACGATCCGTCTAATGTCGTTAGCCCAGTGGATGGCAAAATTGCCCAGATGGGTGACATCGTCAACGGTTCCATGATCCAAGCCAAGGGCCTCGACTATCAACTCAACCATCTAATCGGCTCTACTTTAGAAGCCGAAGCCTATCAAGATGGTTACTATATGACGATTTACCTCGCGCCAACGGATTATCACCGTATGCATCACTACGCCACGGGAATCATCCAAAAAATGCGCGTCATTCCTGGCCGCCTCTTTCCAGTCAATGTTTTTGCAGTCAATAATGTGCGCAACCTCTTTCCGATTAACGAGCGTATTATCACTTATATAGAGAATAAATTCGGGCAAAAATCTGCCATTGTAAAAGTGGGCGCTACGATTGTAGGTAAAATTAAATTAGCTTATCACAAAGCCGAATCTAACAAAGGCTTGGCGATGGCAAAAACTTTCGAAACTCCCATTGAAGTTCAAAAAGGCGACGAACTCGGTTACTTCGCCATGGGCTCAACAGTGGTGATGCTTTTCGAAAAAGATTCTTTTAAAGTCAATGAGACGCTCAAGCCTGGTGATGCCGTACGCATGGGTGAAGATTTGGGTTCATTCATTAACCCAAACATCAAAAGTAATAAACCTGCCAATTAATTCTAAGAATAAGCTGACATAAGTCCTCGAATCCATTGCTTTATTTTTACTTGGCTTTTATCTTTAAGCAAGTTAATTAATCAATAGGATAGGTCATGAAGCGCTTACTAAGTTTATTACTCTTTTTCTCCGTATTTTTCACTCTCAATGCTGCGGATTCTTACACGTCGACACTTGCTGAATTTCTCGAAGCTTCTGGTGTTACCTCCACTCATAAAAAGCTAGCTAATGATCTAGCCACTAAATTTGGCGTTTCGACAACAGATTCGAAATATACCAAAGTTCTCGGCGAACAAATCTCTAAGCTCAACTCAGACCTCACACCTATATATAAACAGTACGTGACTGAGAATGACTTGAAATCCATGATCAAATTCTTCAAGAGCCCGGTTGGCAAAGGCTTTGTAGACGCTCAACCAGAAATTTTAGAAAAATCTGTTGGCGTTATCTCAGAGTGGAAATCAGGACTCAAAGACACCCTCCTAAAAAGTGGTGGCGATGCCCTGAAAAAATCACTCCCCGGCTTTTCCTTCTAAAATTAACGCTAACTTCATCATTTTTTTAAAGAACAGGCCTCTACGTAATTTTCTGTTCAAGTAGAGTCAGTTAAGAAAATTTAAATACTATGAAAACTGACTTTATACACAACTACGATTTTGATCCCACTTACGGCTATGGACTTCAAGAACTTCTTAAAGTCTCAAGCCCGAATGAGCCTAGGAAATATAAAAATTTCTGGAAACAACTCTACCAAGAAACAGTAGATTTCCCTGTTGATTTCTCGATTGAATACTTGGAAGAAAGAGAAAAATGCCAAGTCTATTTTCTCGACTATCAATCGACCCATGGAGTCCGCATTAGAGGTTGGTTAACAACACCAAAAGATCGCGCGGTTGAAAAAGCTTTGATAATTTCTCACGGCTATGGTGGCCGACATGAGCCGGATTTCCATTTACCCTTCGAAGATTCCGCCCTCTTTTTTCCCTGTAGTCGAGGACTTGGGCGTAGTCACCACTACCCTATATCTCCTGAGCCAAAATGGCATGTGCGTCACAATATTCACGATCGGCGTGAATACATAATCGGTCATTGTGTTCAGGATTTATGGGTAGCTGTCAGTATTGCTGAAAAACTATTCCCTCAAGTACGCGGCCGAGTCGGCCTCATGGGCATTAGCTTTGGTGGAGGGATTGGTGTCATGGCGAGTGCCTGGGACTCCCGAATCAAAAAAGCACACTTCAACATTCCTACCTTTGGCAATCAAACTCTACGGCTAGAACTCCCCTCATTTGGCAGTGCCAAAAGTCTACAAGATCTCCATAAAAGAGAACCTCGAATGGTGGAAAAAACTCTTGCTTACTTCGATGCGGCAACAAGTGCTAAATACATACAAATTCCCGTTCATTTTGCCTGCGCACTTTTTGATCCTTACGTAGCTCCACCTGGACAATTCGCTATTTATAATGCCCTCACAGAAAACAAGGAATTATTCGTTTTAAGTGCTGGACACTTTGACTATGACGACAAGGAAAAAGAACAACGTCAACTACTCCTAGAACTCAAGGATTTTTTCAAAGACTTATAAATGAAACGGGCATATCACAAATGGTGGACTGAACGACTTGGCAGGAATATGGAATTGTTAGTATTTGGCCACGCAGGTGCAAAAGTTCTTGTTTTCCCGACGCGAATGGGTCGCTTCTATGAATATGAAAATTTGCGCATACCTCAAAAATTAAGTGATAAAATTAATAAAGGCCAGCTCCAGCTTTTCTGCATTGACGGCATCGATAGTGAATCACTCTACTGCAACTGGGCTCACCCCACGGGAAGAATTCAAAGGCATATTGCCTATGAAGAGTATATCTTAAATGAAGTCATGCCCTTTATGAACAGCATCAACTCCCATGAATGCACCATTTCTCATGGTTGCAGCTTAGGGGCTTTCCATGCCGCAAATATCGCCTTCCGCCATCCTCACCTCTTTCAAAAACTAGCGGCATTTTCAGGACGTTATGACGTCACATTAAGTGTAGAAAGTTTTCGAGATTTATTTTGTGGTTACTACGATGATAACATTTACTTTCACAATCCCACACATTACCTCCCTGGTTTAAACTGTAGTCAAAGGCTCAAAGACTTGAGACGCATGGATATGGTTTTTACTATCGGCAAAGAAGATCCCTTCAAAGAAAACAACGAACATTTGAGTCACCTTCTCTGGCAAAAGGGGATCAAGCATCAACTTCATTACTGGGATGATCGAGCTCATAGTGGGTACTACTGGCGCCGTATGGCACCTCTCTACATTTAAGAAAAGCAGTACTCTATCCCCCAACTTAGTATAGATGATTGTTCCAAGTCCTGAATCAAAAACGGTTCGGGACTTATTGTTTTCTGGTTGTACCACAGGGGAAATTGCGCCACTTTAAAATGGCAATCAATGGAAAAATTATCGAGGAACTTGTGGCGAATTGGCACATGTAAAACTTCTTCGTTTTGAATGGCTTGGCCCATGACAAAAGTTTGATCTCTCACCGTATCAAAATCTTCCGGTAGACTTACTGTTATCTCATTATCTTGATTGCGGAAATAAAGCGAATTGGCTTCCTGTTTCACTGGAAGGTTGCCAAAGACGAGATCTTCCCTATGAAAAAAGAATGGATGAGCAAACCAGGATACTGGCAATTGTTTATCCCCCGTATTCACGAGTCTAAATTTTTGTTCAATGGCATAATTTTTCAATTCAACTGATTTTTCTAGACGATAGGCAAAGCCCTGATACTCGTCTTCACAGCTAAAGGTGATCTTTTGGCCTTCTTGTTTGATTTCCCAATCAACAGCTTTCGCCACTTCGCGATTATCGCAAGCAAAAAAAGTCTCTATGGGATTGGAGTACTTAACGCGCCCCACGCCAATAACAAAAATCTCGTCTCCCAACTGTGATTGCTCAAAATTGGGGTAAGAATTAAAGGCATCTGGTAGACCTTGAGAATCAAAGGCATTATAAGCCTCAGGGTAAGTCGGGCCACAAAACAAGGCTTCACCTTGCGAGTTCTTCACTTGAAAAATTTGTCCCCCACGGCAGTAACGCGCTCCCAGAAGCTCATGGTCCTTTCTAGGATCTAAGATCTCCAATAAGAAATTTTCATTTTGGAGTTTAAGCATGCTAAATCTTGAGCCTACGATTAAACAAATCTACTGCCATCCCATAACACTGGTGTGCTAACTGGGGATTATAACGATCCCCTTCATCACGCATAAATGCGTGAACCGCATTAAACTCATGCCAAGAAAAAAGAACCTCTTTATCACACATTTGATTGTAGATACGCTGACGGCCTTCCTTTGGCACATGTGGATCTTGACGTCCCCAAACCATCATCGCCTCGCCTTTAAGTTCACCAATGCGCTCAAAGGTGTCGCAATTCTTGCCTGTCCCAAGAGTTCCCGAATGGATATCTGTTCCATAAAAAATCGCGCAAGCTTCCACTTCATCTTCGAGTGCGGCTCTAAAGGCCAAATGACCGCCCAGGCAGAACCCCATGGTGCCAATCTTGCCTGTACAGTAAGTTTGTTTTTGCAAAAAACTGATAAGTGATTGCGCTCCCTTATCAAAACTCTCGATCGGCGTATCCCACTTTAAGTTATTACCGACTTCCTTGCCTTCATCATCATAGGCTAAAACCGTTCCTGCCTCCAAATTATCGTAGTAAACTTCTGGGCAAGCAACAACAAAACCATGCCCAGCCATCATTTGCGCCGAACGCAAAATAGGCCCCGACAATTGAAAAATCTCTGAATATAAGAGGATGGCGGGGTACTCCCCTTCTTCTTGTGGACGGTAGATCACTGTACGCATGGGAACTGTGGGAGTGGGAACTAAAACGACTTCTTCTTTTATTTTCATAAAAATCCTTAAATTTTATAATTCCTTTACTATAAAAAGGCTTTTTCTGAACTCAATCTTCCTCATTAAATAGCTTCCAAAATAAATAAATTTAATGAAATTTTTAAGAATTTGTTAACTATTTTCATTCTTACTGTTAATTATCTGTAGAGCTAGGGCGTAATAAACTACAAACAGATCTTAGTAAAAATTTTAAGGATTTAAATTTTGCGTATAAAATACATCACACTTTCAAGTGCTTTACTTCTTTCTTTTGGAGTAAGTGCCAAGCCCATTGATTTCAGCAAGCAAATCAAACCCATCTTAGAAAAAAGCTGCATTAGCTGCCATGGACCAGAAAAGGACAAAGGTAAGCTCAGACTCCATACTCATAAATTCATGATGGAAGGTGATGTAGTTGAGCCCAGTAAGGTTGAGGACAGCTGGCTAGTAGATCTCATTAGCCTTGAACATAACGACGATGACCTCATGCCGCCTCCCGGCAAAGGTGACCCACTCAGCAAAAGTGAAATATCATTAATCAAAACTTGGATTGCTGAAGGCGCCAAGTGGCCAAAGGGGCTCGAACTCGAAGACAAATCAGAGACTCGTGCGGACATCGCAAAAATGGAAGCTAAAAAAGAGACCTTTAAGCACCTCGTCCCTATTATCAATAAATACTGTATCGAATGTCATAATGAAGACAAACAGAAAGGCGATTTCCGTATTGATGATATGGATCAAGACTTAGTCTATGGTGTCCACGCACAGAGATGGTATGAAGTTCTAGATATTATTAATCTTGGCGAAATGCCACCAAAAAAAGCCGACCAACTCAATGACAATGAGCGCAACACTTTAATTGAAACTCTTACCGCAGAACTTCAAAAAGCCAAAGAAGTCCGCAAAGGTCAAATCAGTACCGTAATGCGTCGTTTAAACAACGATCAATATAACAATACTCTCAGAGATCTCTTAGGTGTTGATTTCAATTTCTCACGCGACCTTCCCGAAGATGCCTTTTCTCCCGAAGGTTTCAAAAACAACGGAGAAACACTCGATGTATCGGCTCTACAAATGGAGTACTACTTAAAGATCGCTCGTGAAGCGATGGATAAAGCTGTGCCCGCTGCCACAAAACCCGAGATCATGAAGTTCAAAATTGATTTTGGCGAGAATATTAATCCAAAGCATAAAGAAAAATTGACCATGGGCCCAATGGGACGCCTCGTCCCCACCCAAAACTATAAAGTTACTGAGCCCTCACCGCTACATGATTACGAATTTACTCATCGCAAACTCAAAGATGAATACGTCTATCACGAAGGTTATAAAGGAAATAGTACCGTAAAAGGTGCCGTAACTTTCAAAGGTTTACATCACGCCGTTTACCCAGATCATGGTAAAGTTGTTCGTGAAGGCTTAATACTCAATCCTCGTGGTGACCTCCAGCTTGGTAAAGCCGGTGGCCGTGGTCCAAGTGGACACATGCGCCTCGTTGTCCGTGATTTTCCTCGTCAAGGACCTGTAACAATCCGTGTTAAAGCATCCATGGGTCCCAATTCGACCTTTTTGAAAAACACAAATCTAGCACCTGTAAAAAATGCAGAACAAGTGATTGATAAGCTAAAACAAAAGCCCTCTTACGCACCTAATACAAACCTTGAAAAGCCAGAATTCATCATAGAAGAAAGCGTGAATGTAAAAGCAGATGGTCTTTACCAAGTCGATGCTAAACTCCTCAGCGAAGTCGACGGCCCTATCAATTTACGAATTGGTGAAACTTTACTACAGAACATCAAAGTGAAGAAAGGTGCTCAGCAATTAATTGTACCCTTAGCACTCACCAAGCTCAAAAAAGGGAAAGTCAAAATTCAATTGACGGCTAAGAAGAAGCCACAATTTACTTACTTCATTTTAACCGCTTTAGCTAGTAAGGATGGAAAACAACGTGAGTTTTCGAAAGCCACAAGAAAAACTAAGGCTTTGGCGATTGAGTACAAACAAAATGCCGTCGCCAAATACAATTCTAAGCTAGGTAAATTTACAGGAAAAGTGATTACTGCTAAGACCAATTATGTGCGCCCCATTAATGAAGGTGAGTACGAAATGCCTAAGCCTATTCACCATACGATTAATCACGGTTTTGATTTTAAAGGTGAGCTCGGCGTTTATCAACTTGATTTAGTTTTATCAGAAAAAAATCAAGCGGGTTTAAATGTCCATATCAATACTGCTGCAGTTAAAAACCTCAATTACAACTTCAAAGAGGGTCAGCATCAATATTCAGCTGGTCTCATCGAGTTAAACCCAGGTCAGAAACACCTACATATTTACTCAAGAGCAGAAATTCCTGTTCAAAAAGTCATTATAACAAAAGTAAGCGACGAGCACAACTTAGCTCAATACAAAGAATATAATGATAATCAATATGCCTACTTAAGACCCTTTATAGGTAATCGTCGTGATGATGGCCAGGAGTTCCGTCCTCTCAAAGAAATCAAAAAGATTTCGGCGCCTCTCCACGCTCCTGAAACTTATGAGTTCACTACCTATATCGAAGACTACCCTCTCCCTGCTTATGACCCCAAGAACAAAAACTACTTAGCAAATCTTCTTCATATTGGCTTTTGGAATACGCCTTGGAATACGAAACGCAATACTGATTTAATCATTCACTCAATTGAGTTTGAAAGTAATTCTTTCCCCACTTGGCCGAGTCCAAGTCACAAGAATATTTTTGTGGATTCCGCAAACTCGACGAATCAGAGCGCCTACGCAAAAGAAATCTTAGCTAATTTCCTTCCTAAGGCTTACCGTCGCCATGTCAGTGAAGAAGAACTCACGCGCCATCATGGTTTCTGGAAAATCATCTACAATAACAAAAAAGATTTTAAGGCGAGTATCAAAGAACTATGCGCAATCGTGTTAAGTTCACCTCAGTTCCTTTATATTAACGAGCCTGAAGGAACACGAACTAAACAACTCACTGAGTTTGAATTGGCTTCTCGACTTTCGTATTTTCTTTGGAATACGATGCCTGACGAAGAGCTTTTTGACGCAGCCGCAAATGGTACTCTACGCAAAAATATGAAACAACATCTTAAGCGCATGATTGCCGATCCGAGAAGTTTTAACTTTTCAAAGAACTTCGCGAGTCAGTGGTTAGACGTGGAACGTCTCGAGCGCGTTGTTGTAGATAAAAAGTACTCCAATGGCTATAACCAAGACATCAAAAATAGCTTTAAGCTAGAAACTTACTCATTCTTCCATCACGTTCTTCAAAACGATGAGAGCGTCATGAAACTCGTCGACTCGGAATATGCTGTTGTCGACTGGCGCTTGGCTGATTTCTACGGCTTACCACCAGTTAATAGCCTCGACTTCAGTGCTACGGCTGTTCAAGTCCAGCATCAACGTGGCGGAATCATCACTAATGGTGGCTTGTTAACTGCACTTTCTACAGGTAAACACTCAAGCCCTATTAAACGCGGTGTATGGCTAGCGAAGAAAATTGTCGATTCTCCACCACCAAAACCACCGCCCAATGTTCCTGCTCTTGATGAAGAAGACCCTGAGTTAGCTAAGTTGACCATTAAAGAACAACTCAAGCTTCACCGTGACAAAGCCGCATGCCGTGACTGTCACATGAAAATTGACCCTTGGGGCCTTCCCTTTGAGCATTACGACACCACAGGTAGAATCAAAAAACCTTCAGAAAAAATCTCTGCCGACACAACCTTCCCTGACGGTACCGAAGTCAATGGCTTAAACGAGCTCAAAGCTTATCTCCTCAAGGATAAAAAAGAACTCGTAAGTCGCTCACTGATCAAATACCTCAGTACTTATGCCATCGGACGCTCAACGTCATTTGCAGACGAAGATGAAATCAAAGCCATCATGAAAGATGCAGAAGCTTCTGATTATCACCTCCATGCTATTATCGAATCAATTGTGAACAGTGACCTGTTCCTCAAGTTTTAAGGAGTCTTTATGAACAAATCAAAATGGTTATTACCTCGTAGAACCTTCCTCAAGGGAATGGGCGCATCACTGGCTTTACCTTGCCTCGAAGCCATGGGTGAAGAAGCTCAAAAGGAACAAGATAACATCCGCCGTAGTTGCCACATTTATTTTGGCAACGGCGTCAGCCTACCTCCTGAAAGCAATCCCGTTCATAAAACTTGGCATTGGTTTCCTCATGAAACGGGTTCTAATTACAAAATGACAGAACCACTCAAACCCTTTGCTCCCTTCCGTGACAAGATGTCGGTTGTCGGTGGACTTCACCACCCCAATGCCGCCTTGGCCGACGTTCACGTCTGTAGTGACTTTTGGATGACTGGCGCTAACCTCGGTGGTAGCGAGTACAAAAACACAATATCTGCCGACCAAGTGGCAGCTAACGAATTCAAATCTAAAACTCGTTTCCCTTACTTAAATATTTCCTGTGACGGTGGTGTGGGTTTTAAATCTAGAATTGGCACCATTTCATTTGACCGCAATGGTCGTCCCATCCCTTCTGAAAATGATCCTAAACGAATTTTCGAACGCCTCTTTAAGGAAGGTACGGGATCAGTCGAATCACAACGCCAGCAACTCAACTACGAAGCAAAAGTCGTCGATATGGTTTTGGATAACGCTCGTCAACTCAATAAAAAGTTGGGCAAAAACGACCGTGAAAAAATGGAGCAGTACTTATCTTCCGTGAGTGAAATTGAAGATAGTGTAAACCGTAGTTCAAAATGGCTCGATACACCTATCAAAGATGTGGATACCAGCCACCTAGATCTCGACGTAGATATGACGATTAAACCCGATAAGTATCTAGAAACAATGTTTGATCTTATCAGCCTTGCCTTTGAAGCCGACTTAACTCGTACGGCGACATTCATGATGACTCGTGAAGATGGTATGGGCATTGCGGATACTTTCCCCTCTGTGCTCTTCGGCACGGGCGGTCACCACGGACTTTCACATAGCGGAAACACTGAAGGTGGCTACCTCAATTGGTCTCGTTACGATCAGTTTTTAAATTCTCGCATAGCCTATTTCATGAGCAGTTTGGATAACATTAAAGAAGGTCAAGGTACCGCTCTAGACAATACCGTCATCCTCTACGGAAGTGGCTGTAGCTCCACACATAACTTCAAAAACCTCCCACTTATTTTAGCCGGCGGCAAAAACATGGGCCTTAAACATGGTTCTTACATTAACTACGAAGATAAACTTCCGATGAATAACATGCACTTATCCATCTTAAAAGCATTGGACTTAAAAGTCGATTCCTTTGGTGATAGTACGGGAACTCTAAAAGAACTATTTGGCTAAAGACAAACGCAAGTCAAACTAAGAGGGCTAATCTGATTAGCCCTTTTTTTGTGTCTTCCAATTTTCATAACGAATCAAATCATCTATATCTACGCGCTGATTCCACCCTGCGCTTTCGAGCTCAGGTTGCTCTTTAAATTCATCCACGTAGCCCAAGCAAAAATAACCGATCAGTTTTACTGACTCGGGCAAGTCGAGAACTTCACTTATGTGTTTCTCTTCCAATATACTCACCCAGCCCATCCCGATGCCTTCAACACGTGCAGCGAGCCACATATTCTGAATGGCGCATACGGTACTATAAATATCCATACTACTCTGAGCTGAACGACCTAGCTGATTGCCTTCATCGCGTTTCAAATCACAAGTTACGCATAAATTCACTGGAGCTTCTAAAATCCCCTCAAGTTTAAGCGCCTTATACAAGTCCTGTTTTTCACCCGTAAACAACTGTGATTCTCGTTTGCTTACTTGTAGAAAATTATCTTTAATGTTCTGCTTAACTTCCTCTGAGCGAATGATCAAGAAATCCCAGGGCTGTAAATAACCCACTGATGGCGCATGATGCGCCGCAGTTAAGATGCGCTTTAATACTTCGTCAGGAATCTCTTTTGACTGGAAACCCGAGCGTACATCGCGACGGGATTCCAGTAAGCGATAAAAAGAGTTCTTTTCTTCATCACTAAATTTCATTGCGAAGTCCGCAATCAAACATCAAAATTCGAATCATTAAAATTCGATGCCTCTTTGGGCTTGAATACCATTATCAAAAGCATGCTTAATGGGCTTCATTTCGGTGACCGTGTCGGCAATATCAATTAATTCTTGTGGGGCGCCACGTCCTGTCACCATAATATTGAGATTTTCAGGCTTATTTTTGAGAACTTCTACTACCTTATTGACATCTAAATAACCGTAAGAAAGGGCAATATTGAGTTCGTCCAAAACGATGAGGTGATACTTAGATTCCTCTCGGCACTCTTCAATCAAATCACAGACTTTTGACCAACCACTTTCAGCTGATTCAATATCTTTACTTTTGTCTTGTGTATCCCAAGTAAATCCATCACCAGAAACAATATGAGTGATCTCGTCAAAGTGTTCAAAAATCTTTTGTTCACCCGTTGACCAATTGCCTTTAATAAATTGCACTACAGCTACTTTATAACCATGCCCTACTGCACGAACTGCCGTACCAAATGCCGCTGTCGATTTCCCTTTACCATCACCCGTATTAACCACGAGAATGCCACGATCGATATATTTTGCTTTGACTTTTTCTCTTTGCTCTTTTTGGAGCTTTTTCATATCTTCTTTATGTGTTGAGTCACTCATTTTTTACCCGTAATTATAATTTTATAAAAAACACATAAATTATCTATACCATTTCCCACAGCATACAAACAATTTCTCAATCCAAAAGAATGAGTCTTTACAGTTTATGTTCTGAAGGGGATAATAAAACGAGCCGCTGACCTTGGAATGAAAATACGGCTGTGGAACCGGGTCAGCAGCCCATATATAAACATACGTGAAAAGCTATTTGAAAGCAATAAACTTAAAGCTTCTTGAGCATTTACTTTCACTTTTTTTGATCAATCACAAGTGATTTGCTTTAAAAGCATTTCACTCTGCATATTTTTGGCACACCAAGTCAACAATTCTTCGGCTCTTGGGTCTTGCGATTTTCGCAAAATGGCTATGGCATTGCGCCTTAATTTCTGTACTCCAGCATACTCAACGGCACTGCCCTTGATCAATCGTCGAATTTCTCCCGCACTGGATTTCATCAACCATTCTAAATCCACTGGAATTCTTTGATCTTCCTTTTCTTTAGGTGGGCAAACAACTGAACACCAATCGCAACCAAACAACCAATCCTCCATCAAGTTGCGCTCCGATGAATTCAGAAGACCTTTTTTCTCGATCGTTAAATAAGAAATACAGAGGCGAGAGTCAAACTCCTGCCCCTCTTTTATGGCACCCGTAGGACAGCCGCGTTTTTCACAAGCTCGACAGAAATGGCAAGGAAAAGCAAATTCCGGCTTCAATTTTAATTCGGCAATCTTTTCTGTACAAAATAAAGTCCCTATAAAAACGCGAACATCTCGTTCAGGTGTTCTGAGTAAATCATTCGGTCCAATAATACCCAAGCCTGCGTAGGCCGCAAGAAAACGTTCAAAAACAGGTTTTGTGTCGACTGCAGGGTAAGCCTCAAACTCTCCTACTTGCTCTTGTAAAGACTCATGAATTGAAGTCAAAATCTCATGGCCCGTACGATGGTAGTCTTGCTCTTTGGCATAGCCTGATATATAACCCACAAGAGCATTTGGGTCGACTTCGGGGAAAGGGTGTTCCGCTTCTTCCATCCCCCATTTATTTGTAAAAGTAATAATGATTGCGGAGTTCGCACCTGGAAAAGTATTTTGTAAATCGATCTTATCTGCGAGCATGCGCTCTAAGTAGTCCATGTCAGCGCCATAGCCCTGTGCGAGCCATTGAGCTTGTTCTTCCCCATGCTTTTTCAATGCCTTTTGGAACTCTGCATCGTTCAAATCTATGCACGCAACTGAAAGTGCCCCGCATTGCTGAGCGAGGGTCTTTATATCAAATTTGCTCATAGCTTATTCCCACGAAATCTTGACCTTCTTTAACACTTGCAAAATCTCCGCGGCGAAGACCGGGTAGATAAATAATTTCTTCGCTAGAACAAATGAGCGGGAAGCTACAGCGCTGCTGATGTTCTAACTTTGCATCAGAAAAAAGTTTACTCAACAAAGTCTTTTTCTTTTGTCCGAGGATCTGCATCTTGTCACCTTTTTGCGGAGTTCGCAAAGTTAATTTTTTCGGCAAATCACTTAGTGAAAAATTTTCTACTTCTTGAGAGCTACTTATAAAAAAACGGTAGCCAGAAAATTCAATACTCTTCTGCCGCTGCCAATTCCACTCCACTTCTTGATAGATGGGGGGCACTGAGATTTCACCATTATTCCACAGGCGTAATTCCACTCCTTCTCCAAGAGGAAAATCCTTAAAGGCCTCGGGTAAGTTTTGACATTCTTTAAGAAGTCGATTAATACTCGCTTGTGTGGGAACATAAGCCAAACCCTGATTTTCTAAAAAAAAGCGTAAAACTCTAGCTTTGAGCGCTGCATGAAGATTTAAGAAAAGTTTGCTCGTAAAGCCCTGCATCAACTCTTTCTCCGCTGCTGATTGAAGATAGTCATCATCTTCTGCAATATGTTTAAGAGTATGTTGGAGTCCTTTGCCCAAGCGTGATAATTTCGGCATCAATTCATTACGAACATAATTTCTATCGCAATAATCGGCATCCTGATTACTCGAATCTTCTCGCCAAGTTAAATTATTTTCTTTTAGGTAGCTTCGCAATTGCTCTCGTGAGTAATCCAACAAAGGTCGAATCAAAGTGAGAGTTCCGAGCTTACGTTCTCTGCGCAAAGCGCAAAGCCCACTGCTATTGGCTCCACGCATGGCCCGCATAAAAAAGCTTTCTTTTACATCATCCAAATGATGCGCTAAGTAAATATTCCAACCACAATAATGATCTTCCAAAAACTGTAATCGCAAACGACGCGCCAATTGCTCGTCACCTTCATTAGCGTGACGCTCCTTATCCAAATCGAGGTTCACAACGATTAATTCAAGGCCATTATCTTCACAGTAGTTTCGACAAAACTGTTCATCTTGCTTTGAATCATCGCCGCGTAAATTATGATTAAAGTGAAGCACTATATCGAGCTCCCCTAAGCTCTGCATAAGATGTAACAAAGCCATACTATCGGCTCCACCACTAAAGAGCACTAGCCTCTTTTCACCTTTTAAACATTCACATTTAATCATTAATAGTATTTCCTTTTTTAAAAACTGGCTCAATTTTCAACTTGGTCAAGGTCTTGCTCAAGAAACACACAAACTTGCCACGATTCTCACCAAATTAAAATAAACATTTGTTTTGTGACGGAATTAGTCGATAAATGGACTGGAAAAAAGATAGAAATGCCATTCGTTAAATTTTTATTAACTCTACATTATTTCATAGGTGGGTGTAATTATAGAGCACTTTACTTAAGATTTAGTGAAAAAGTACAAATCTATGACTTATAAATATTTAATCATCTGCTTATTTTTAGTTGCCTGTCAAAACATTGAAAGGGAAGCCAAACACCGTCCCGCAATTGACAGTCCTAAAACCTTTACAAGCGAATCAGACTCTCCACTATTGGAGAGCTCAGAAAAATGGTGGCAAGAGCTCGGCGATGATGAGCTTAACCAATTCATGGATAAAGTTTTTAACGACAATTTAGATTTGGCACAAAGCTGGGCTCGCTTACGGCAAGCCGAAGCACGACTAGGAATTAGTCGCTCCGCAAAAAAACTTAAGCTAAATGCAGATGCTAATGCAGAGGGGAACAAACGTAAAATTGATACTAATCCCAATGAAGATAAACAGACCTTTGGTGCGGAACGCTACAGTATTGGACTCAAAGCGACTTATGAGGTGGACTTGTGGGATCGCATCAGTGATGAAAATGCGGCTGCAGCAATGGATTATGAAGCACAAAAGGCACAAGTACAGGGAACAGCCTTGTTACTTTCAGCTGAGGTCGTAGAAAGCTGGGTCACCTACAAAGCCATAGTTGAACAACTTGCCCTACTCGATAATCAAATAAAGACTAATGAACAAACTCTTAGGCTTATTAGTTATCGTCAAAAACGGGGACTCGCCAACATTGTCGATCTCTTTCAACAAAGGCAACAAGTCGCGCGTGTTAAAAGCCTCATACCAAAACTAGAAGAACGCAAAGCTGATTTACGTTTGAAACTCCTGCTCTTGTCTGGGGAAAATTTTGATGCAAAAATAGATTTGGGAGAACTTAAGCTTCCCCACTTAAACGAAATCCCAAGTACTGGAATTCCTGCTGAGATTCTTGCCCAAAGACCTGACGTCAATCAATCTTGGCTACTCTTACAGTCCAGTGAATTTCGTATTAGTAGCGCCAACAAGGCCAAACTCCCCCGTTTGACTCTCAGTGCACAAGCCAATTTTAATAACCAAAAATTCAGTCGAGTTTTTGATAACTGGTTTAGCAATATTGTAGCTGGTTTAACCGCCCCCATACTCGACGGACAACTCTTAGAAAACGAAAAACTACTTGCGAAAGCTAAAAGCGACGAAAACTACCTTTACTATAAAGAAACCGCTCTCAATGCTCTTAATGAAGTCGAGCAAGCCCTGAGTGCAGAAAAATGGCGACGAGTACAAATCAATTCCGTACAGACAGAAGTTGAGTACTCCAAAAATACTTTAGATGAAACCATGCGCCGTTATCGCCGTGGATTGAGTGATTATTTACCCGTACTCACCGCTTTAGCCACTCATCAGCAAGCTCAAAGAACTTTAACTGAAGTTCGCACCGAACTCATTGTCAATCGAATCGAACTCCACCGTAGCTTAGGTGGGTCTTGGGATATTGAAGAAAACACTGAACTTCTGCCCCAAGCTGAGACCAAGGAAAATTAAATGAAAACTCGCTCTATCATCTTTTCAGTTATCCAAATAGTCCTCATTATCGCCGTACTTGTGGGTGGCTGGTTTTATTACCAAGTCCTCATGGATACTGCCCCAACCAACAAAAAGCGCCAACGTCCTGAACGCATTGTTAAAGTTCAAGTCAAAGAACTTATTCCCACAAAAGAACAAATATTTATCAATACTAGTGGCACGGTTATTCCTGAAAGAATGTTGAGTTTAAAGCCTCGCGTTTCTGGAGAAATCATCAAAATCCACCCCGACTTACATACTGGCGGTGTTATTAACAAAGGCGAAACCCTTGTAGAAATTGACCCTCAAGATTATCTCATTGCCCAAACACGTGCTGAAAGCTCTTTAAGTGAAGCACAATTTGCTTATCGCTTGGAATTAGGAGAACAGGATGTGGCTAAATACGAGTGGAATTTCCTTGAAAAGAAAGATGAGATTAGCCCTCTAGAAAAAGACCTGATTTTACGAATTCCTCACCTAAAAAAAGCCCAATCAGATATAAAAGCTGCGGAAGCCGAGCTCAAACAGGCGAAACTCAATTTGGAACGTTGCAAAATCAAAGCTCCCTATGAGCTCTTAGTCATGACTCGAATGATTACCGAGGGATCTCAAGTCAACCCTCAAACAATCATTGCCGAACTCGTTTCTGCAGATACTTTTTGGGTTGAAGCTGCCATTCCCTACCAACAACTTTCCTTACTCGATCAAGAGAATGGCTCAGCTATTATTTCTCCTGCCAGTGATCGCAGTGGATCTTCATGGCAAGGTGAGTTTATAAGAAGAAAACCTGGCATTTCAACTGGTGCACGTCGAGCTCGAATTATTATCGAAGTTAAGGAACCATTGAAGCAGAATTCAGCCCCCTTACTTTTAAACTCCTACGTAACAGTCCGCTTGAAGGGCCCTCAAATCAAGGACGTGTTCAAAATACCCGCTAGCTCTTTTCACGATGGTCGCAAACTGCACCTCATTAATAGTGAAAGCCGCCTAGAAATACGAGAAGTGGTTCCACTCTGGTCAGATAGTGACTTCATTTACGTGACTGAAGGCCTTAAGCCTGGAGAAACATTGATCACAAGTTCATTAACAACTCCCATACCTGGAATGAAACTTGAATTGGCTGGTGCAGCTGGCAAGAAAGTTGTTAAGAAAGGCAAGAAATGACCCCTGACGAACAAAGAAAGGGGCCCATTGCTTGGATGGTGATGAACCCCGTGGCTTCTAACCTCATTATGATTGCCCTCATTGTGGGTGGTCTGATGACTGTAGGCAGAATCAAACAAGAAGTTTTCCCAGATTTTGACCTAGATATAGTTTCAGTTTCCATTGGCTACCCTGGCGCTAGCCCTTCAGAAGTCGAAAAGAGTATCATTCGAGCTGTTGAAGAAAACATTCAAGGGATAGAGGGCATTAAAGAGATCAACTCAACTGCCTCAGAGGGAAATGGCCGTGTTACTATAGAGCTCCTCAAAGGGCACGATCGCATGCGGATTTATCAAGACATTCAACAAGAAGTCGACCGTATCCGAACCTTCCCAGAAGAAATCGAAAGGCCTGAAGTCAAGCTCCAAACTCATAGGCGGGATGTTTTTGATATAGCCATATATGGCGACGTTGATGAACGTACCTTGGCTACACAAGCTGAATTCCTACGCGAACGATTACTGAGCAGTAGTCAAATCAGTCAGGTTGATATTACTGACATGCGAAGTCATCAGATAACCATTTCAATCAATCGAGCTACTCTTGAACGCTATAATTTAACTCTCGATTCAGTTGCTGGCATCATTCGTCGCCAAAGCGTTGAGATTCCCGGAGGATCCATTAAAACTGAGAATGGTGAACTTCTCCTTAGAATGAAAGAAAGGCGGGATTATGGCGATGAGTTTGCTCGTATCCCCATACTCAGTCAACAGAATGGAGACACCGTTTTACTAAAAGACATCGCTCAAATCAAAGATGGCTTTAATGAGGACCAGGACAAACTTAGCTTTTGGAATGGTAAACCGGCTCTCAACATCAGTATTTACCGTGTCGGTGAAGAAACTCCGCTATCAATTTCAGAAGATGTCTACCGCATCGTCGATGATTACAACAGCCAAGTTAAAACCGTCCAAGCGATCATACGCATGGACAAGTCAAAAATGTATCTTCAGCGAGTCGATCTTCTCACAAGAAATGGCCTCATTGGTCTTGCTTTGGTTCTTCTTTCACTCGCACTATTTCTAGAATCACGCTTGGCTTTTTGGGTTATGATGGGCATCCCTATTTCCTTCCTTGGGGGCTTCATCCTACTTCCACTTTTCGATATTTCGATCAATATGATTTCCATGTTCGCCTTCCTTATGGCCCTCGGGATTGTGGTCGACGATGCCATCGTCGTTGGGGAGAATGTCTATGAGCACCGGGAAAGAGGAGAAAGCTTTGTCGATGCCGCCATCAATGGGGCAAGAGATGTCGCCGTCCCAGTAACTTTTAGTGTTATCACAAATATCATCACCTTTTTGCCACTCATGTACATGCCAGGAACGATTGGTAAATTCTGGGCTGTCATCCCAGTGGTTGTGATCACTGTTTTTGCCATATCACTATTTGAGAGTCTTTTTGTACTCCCCTCACATTTAGCTCACTCTGAAAAGCGCGAAAGACTTTTTATGGGTAGAATTATTTTTAATATTCAGCAAAAGTTCTCTCAACTCTTCATGCGTGCCGTCAACAAAGTTTACGGTCCATTTCTTAAAGTCGCTCTCAAAAATCGCTACATTGTACTAGCGATTGCAATTGCCGTCCTCACGGTGATAATTGGTTTTGTTCAAAGTAAACGCATTGGCATGGTGCCTATGATGTCGATTGAATCAGATTTTTCTTCTGTTACTGCAGCGCTCCCCTATGGAGCTCCAATAGAAAAAAGTATGAAGATCCACGATCAACTCCTCGAAAAAGCTCGAGAGGTCGTCGCTGAGAATGGTGGAGATGACCTTCTTGTTGGCTACTATGCACGTCTAGGTGGTGGTGGAAGAACAAGTCAGGCTGGCCCTCATGTGACAGAAGTTTTCGTCTACCTAAAAGATCCTGACATTCGCCCGATAAGTACGGCAGAGTTCACAGATAAATGGCGAGAAAAGTGCCGCTCGATTAAAGGTCTCGATTCAATGGTGTTTGAATCTGACCGCGGTGGACCAGGTTCAGGTTCATCATTAAGCATAGGGCTTTCCCACCCTGATAATGATATTCTAGAGAGTGCTTCCCAAGAACTGGCCGAACGCTTGGAGCGTTTCCCTATTGTCAGCGATATTGATCCAGGTTTCTCAAAAGGCAAAAGACAGTTTGACTTTATCATGAAACCCGAGGGCATTGCTTTAGGTTTGAATTCATCTGATGTCGCGCGCCAAATTCGACAAGCTTTTTATGGAGCTGAATCACTTCGTCAACAACGTGGACGCAATGAAGTTAAAATCATGGTTCGCTACCCCAAAGAAGAACGTCGCAGTGAGCAAGACTTGCACTCTGTACTTATTCGCACTCCAGAGGGTCAACATGTGCCTATTGACGAAGTCGTTCATATCCAGAGCGGAAGAGCTTATAACAAAATCAACCGTCTCAATGGAAGCCGGACTATCCAACTTAAGGCAAATGTCACTCCGAAAAGTCAAAGTGAATTTATTCTCCAAGAGGTATTAGAAAAAGATCTTCCAGAACTCCAAGAGAAATACCCTGGTCTAGAACAAGTATTCCGCGGAAAACAAAAAGATCTTCGTGAAGGTGTCGATTCACTTAAGATTAGTTTCATTATTGCTTTATTCGGGATTTACACACTTTTGGCTATCCCATTTAAAAGTTACTTACAACCCTTAATTGTTATGCTTTGTATTCCTTTTGGTATTGGCGGTGCTATTCTGGCCCACACTATCATGGGCTACCCGCTGAGCTTAATTAGTATGATGGGAATCATTGCCCTCTCAGGTGTTGTTATTAATGACTCCTTAGTTCTCATTGACTATGCCAACAAACAAGTCAACAAAGGCAAAACACCCATGGAAGCTATACAACTTTCAGGAATTCGACGCTTTAGACCTATTATGCTGACCACCATAACTACCTTCTGCGGGCTCATGCCGATGATACTGGAAACTTCACGTCAAGCACGCTTCCTTATCCCCATGGCGATCTCATTGGGCCTTGGCATTGTTTTTGCCACAGTGGTTATGTTATTACTCGCACCATCGGTTTATTTGATCATTAATGATTTAAAATGCCTGAGAAAAAGTACAAATTAAAGTAAATAAATTACTTTAATTAAAGTATTCATTTGAATAGATTGTTTTGTATGTTAAGATTTAGTTAATATTTAAATAGCAGGATCTATATTTATGGATAAACACCTTTATTCACGACAGAACACAAAAACCCGAATCCTAATAGCTGCATCACGCGTATTCTCGGAAAAAGGCTATGAAAACACTACAGTACAAGATATTTGTACTGCATGTGATGCAAATATTGCCGCTGTGAATTATCATTACAAAAGTAAAGAAAATCTTTACCAAACAGTATGGACTCATCTGTATAAAATTAATGAAGAGACTAACAAAGAGTTATTTAGAGATGACCTTGATCCTGAACTACAATTACGACAATTTGTTAGTAATCGTATAAAATCCACAATGGATGAAGGTGAACTAGCTTACCTCTCAAAGCTAATCTCTTATGAACTCAATAGCCCAAGCTCAAGCTATGAGTATTTATTCGAAACCTACATAGAAGAACGTTGTAACTGGATCTTGAATTTGATCAATCGACTTTCTGGAAAAACACTTCCTGAATCAAGCTTAGCCCATATATTTTTCTTTATTAATAGCCCCATCATTCGCTTAAATGATCATTTAGCTAACAAGGCGACAAATGACATAGATGAAGACGAAATGATTGAAAATATGTACAATTATATTCTTGGTGGGATAAAACACATTTGCTCGACTAGAACGAAGTAAACTTATTTCTTTATCTCATCCAAGTGTCGAGATAATTTCTTCAATGCTTTATGCTGAATCTGTCTAACTCGCTCACGAGTACGACCTATTAATTCACTAATCTCGTCTAGAGTATGCTGTTCACCACCATTTAAACCATAACGCATATTGATAATGAGTTTTTCGCGTTCTGTTAAATGCTGATCAACGCAATCTTGAAGAAGGCTCTTTACATCTCTATCATCCATTTCTCCCCCAGGCATTTTCGCCATAAGGTCAGGAAGCATATCTTCCAGAACACCATCTTCACCATCCTTTAAGCTTGTACTCAAAGAAATTGTCGGCGAAGTCGCGGCTACTTTTAAGTTGTGAACAGATCTTTGAGACATATCTGCGGCTTCCGCAATTTCTTTCTCACTAGGCACGCGTCCCAGCTCTTCCGCCAAATGCATGGCTACACGCTGAATCTTATACATCTTAACCGCTGATTGAACAGGAATCCTAATGACTCGACTCTGTTCAGCCACACAACGGCGAATCGCTTGTTTTATCCACCACGCTCCATAAGAAGAAAATTTGGCTCCCATACCTGGCTTGAACTTTTCTACCGCTTTCATCAAGCCAATGTTGCCTTCTGAAATCAAATCTGCTAAGGGTACACCGAGGGATTTAAAATCATGGGCAATTTTGACGACTAAGCGTAAATTTCCCACAATCAGTTGTTCGCGAGCGGACTCGGAACCATTGTTGATTAATTCTGCTAACTCGACTTCATCATCTCTACTGATCAAAGGTAATTCTGCGATATTCTTCATATAGCTTCGTACACTTTCATCAATAAAATACATAATTAGCCTTCGTTTAGTTGTTGCAGAAGCATCTCCATTTCTTGTTTGGGCATCAGCTCACCTTTTTCATGGGCTATAGCAATGCCTTTAACCAAGAGATCTTTAGCCTCTTCCTGTCTGTTCTCTAGTATATATGCTCGAGATAGCAAAGTACAGCAAACTGAATAATCTCTTTTAATCTCGAGACATTTTTCCAAATATTTTATAGCTTTTTGAGCTTGTTTTAACTCTAAAGAAATTTTGCCTAAACCAAAGTTTGCAGCCAAATCATCTGGATCAATTTCCAAAACTTCATTAAACATTTTACGACGGCGTTCACGCTCAGCATTCGCTGCCTCATCAAAATCACTCTTATTCACACGCTTTTTACGTTTTGCTGCTGCAATACGAAATGTCGCCAGAGTCCCCTCCTGTTTCTCTGCCTCAGCTTCCTCGATCATGCCCTTTTTCATGTAAAAAACTGAGAGGTTTGTATATGCCATCACCGTATCTGGATTGAGCTCTTTGAGGCGCTTCATTAATTCAATAGCTTCATCAAAGCGTTCGTGTCTTGAAAGTAAAACACCTAGAGCTTCATAGGCATCTTGATTGCTAGGATCTAAATAAAGAGCTTTCTTCAACAAGGGTTCAGCTGCAATATCGCTAACCTCATCGGAGCTCGCAAATAACTCTAAAGCTTCGTGGTAAGCCTGTTTTGAAAGTACAATGGCATTGCCATGGCTGACTGGAGGTAAAGTGCGAACTTCTCCTGTAAATTCAGTACATTCTGAATCGATGAATTTCACTTGCATCTCTGCTTGTCTAAATTTTTTATTGAGATAAACGAAGAGAATAAATTTGTTTAATTCCGGTGACCAAGTTTGACTTTTATACTTGCCGATTTTATTCCCATCAATCGTTGATAAGGTGTCATTTTGCTGTAAGTCATTAGGCACTTCATTCGCGATCAAGGCACTGAGGTAACGATTGACATTGCCTCGGTATTTCACCCGCGCAACAATCTCCTGGCCTGTAAAACAGCCCTTTGTATAAGAAACACAGTGTAACTGTAAGCCCGTTTCTGGCAATAAAGTTTTCTGATCATAATCATGATCCATAATTGGAAAGCCAGCTTCCATTCTAAAGGCTTTGAAAGTTTCATCGTCCATTTCTAAGCCTAAATCCGGCTGTGAACCATCCTTAGTAATAAGAATCGAACTATCTAAACCTAGCATGCCCATAGTAAGCAGTAAGTGTTGATCATGAACATAAAGCTTCTCTGGCTCAATTTGATGAATATTCATATTTGAAATCAATTCAGAGCTCGGGTCAGTATTCTTTAAATGGAAGGTTTTAAAACTTTTACAGATTTCTAAGTCAGCATCTTCCATGATGATATGCTTTTCTAAATGATCCTTAACTTCGTCAATCACCGATTTAGAGCACAAAAGGTAAAAACAGGCCTCATCTAATTTTATCAAAAAATGATGGGAAATAATTTTACCTTGTGGATTTAGCAATGAAGATAGTTGGGCGGTTTTAGCCCCCAACACTTTTACATCACTCGTGCTTTGTCCCTGCAGAACCTTATCTGCATCTTCTCCTGAAACCCTCAAAACCCCAAAGGTTTTTAATTCATAGAATGAGTTTTGGTTTTTTAATCTATTGTAATTATCTATCCAAGTCATTGGTCACATTATCGAGCTTAAATTTATGTTCTATCCCTCGACTATACATGCATATCTCAATCTCACTCTCTAATATAAGAAAACAGTAATTAGAATGATGTATAATTTTTTGTCCCTGGTCACTACTTAAGTATTGAGTATTTTTAGAATATTTATTATACCAATTGAAGCCAAGGCGTGCTAGTAAAGTTAGAGGTGGTTTATTCTTTAGTGAACTCGAGACCACTTGAGTCACTTGCTTATTACAAAGATTTACGTTTCTAACGAATGAGTAATGCACATCACCGGAGATAATCACAATGCGCTTTGCACTTGCCATAGAGAGCAAGGCCTCTAAAACATCCATAGATTTGGCTTCTTCACTACCTTTCGGAGGTGCATGCCAACCTTCTCGATCAATTAAACTCACCGATTGAGGAAGAAATGCCAAACGTTCTTGCAAGGACTCGATAGGTTCATAACCATAAACTGGCGATGGACTAATGATAACCAACTCATCACTTACACACTTACTTAATTGTTTTTTAAGCTTACTCTCTATAATTAAACCCGCTGGAGACTGAGAATCTGAACCACCTAAGCGATGATTTCGTGTATCAAAAAACACAAAAGCTTTGTTTCCAAGTATAAGCTCATTGGACCAATCAGCGTCATTGATAATGCGTCTTCCCATACTGCAGTCATGCACTTCTTCCTTAAGATAAGCCACGATCAATTCATCATAAGTTCTATAGCGTTTATAATTACCCATAATTTGAAATAAATACCCCGTTGCATAGGCATTTGCTACCACTCGTTGGCCCTGCTCCTTAAGTCCTTCTAGCCAATATTCATTGATTTTTAGATCGTCGCTCACATCGTGATCATCCATCTGCATATAAGTAGGGACATTTGCAAAAAGCTTTCGAACCTTTTTTAGATCCCTTAGATCAACAATTGAAGAATCTTTTTCCCATAATTCTTCACTCCAAGATAAAAGGTACAAAGCTATAAATTCACCCAATGACAAAAGGTGATGACTCGACTTCATACTCGTTAAACCAATAGATTGACAAAAATCTTTTCGATCTTTCAGATCTAAGGCAGTTGTGGGCAAGTCGTATGTTTGACAAATTTCTTTAATCTTATCCAATAAGTCTGAGCATAAATCATCTGCGTAAACCTGATCTCCCGTGAGAATGAGAACCTGTGGTCTGAGCTTATCATCATTAAACCTATCTAACATTTTCGGCAAACAATCATCTTGTTCTGAAGAAAGTTGCCGACAGGAACCAGTAAGTATTCGTTCGCTACCAAAAGTAAATGAGGGCAATTCACTCTCTTCAACCAAGCCTAAAGATAAGTCTTTTATTATACTGACCTGTCCATGGATGACATCATAAGAGTAAAGCTCATCGCTACACAAATCCACTTCAGACTTTAAGATGTAAAAAAAAAGCTTTGAGGACAAGGGTACTTTGCGAACATCGCAATGACTTTTTAAGAGTTCTCCCTTGTGATATATACATAAATGAAGATCCACATCTTCTTCAAGAACAACTTGTACGGAAAAATATTCATCCTCTACCCTCCTCACTTGAGGACCTGATATTACTCGACACATGAATCACAACCTATTTATACCTATTCTTTCAAGGTAATAAAGGCTCGTCAGAAATCAATATCGTTGGGGAAATAAAAAAGACCGTTACTTATGCTAGGGGGAGGATAGGAGGTATGGAGGATAGGAGGTAAGCATAAGTAACAGTCTGTATATAAACTATGGCTCTTAACTTAAATTTAACAAGCCGGTCTTATAACTTTTTCTTAAATAAAAATTAATACAGTACAGACTTGTATACTTTGGGGCACTAAAAAAGATCGTTGCCTGTGTAAATGGAGGGGAGGTATGGAGGAAAGGAGGATACACAGACAACGACCTATTAATAAACTAACTACGAGACACTTATTTACAAGACTAAGAGAGAAAAATGTTACGTATTTACTAAAATGGCCATTTAAATATTAACTCTCACACCGCTTTCATCGAGTAACTGAAGAGCCCAAAACTCAAACTCAAGCCATTTCTGCTTTGAGATCTTAGGTAAAGATTTTCTCGAGTCAGCTGACTCCTCCAATCTTATTAAAAACTGTTGCTGTAGAGGGGCAAAATGACTTAATTCAGGAAGCCCCCCAAAATCTTTGAGGAAGTTAATAAACAAACATACTCGCCACGCTAAGTATTCCCCATCGTTCAAAAAGTCTTCCATTGCCTGCAGAACCGTTTTAAAGGCTAAGGGACATGCGTGATTCTGGCTAGTGATCTTAAGAATCGTCTGGGACAACTCACAAGCCTTATTGAAATTTTCGTATGATTCAGAAAGATGATCATAGTTGTGAATAATCTCAATGACTTCACCTTTATAAAGGCTATTTTCATCTAACTGTAAAGTGGTTTTATTAAGCTGCTTCTCTAAGCGAACCTTCATGACCCGAAACAAGCCCGGCTCATAAAAGTCTTTACTTCTTTTAAAGATAAAGACTAATCGCCCCATATCGGGGGATAAAGCCCAGACGAGGTAATCTCTACCCTTGCCGGCTTCCACTTTGAGAATAATAATGACGGTTTCCATAGACAAAAAAACCGCTGGGAAAACCCAGCGGTTAAAAGCTTATACTAAAAGTCGCTTACGCTTCTTTTGTATCTTCTGAAGTTTCTTCAGCAGGCGCAGCATCTTCTGCAACTACTTCTTCCGCTTCTTCAGCTTCTTCGAAGTTGGGTTCAAAACCAACGAGCTCAACTAATGCAAGCTCAGCATTGTCACCACGACGCTTACCCATACGGAGTACACGAGTGTAACCACCGTTGCGGTCTTTGAATGTTGGTGCAATGTTATCGAAAAGCTCTCTAACAGCATCCAAATCGCGGATAACTGAGATTGCTTGACGACGTTGGTGAAGATCACCAGCTTTAGCCAATGTAATCATTTTAGACGCTTGACGGCTTAACTCTTTAGCTCTTACTACGGTAGTTTTGATACGACCGTGAGTAAAAAGGCTAGTGAGCATGTTTGCCATCATGCATTTACGGTGACTTGTAGAACGGCCAATTTTGAAAACTTTCTTTCTATGACGCATCTGACTTCATCTCCTCTTTTTCAAGTTTCTTATTGAAAGCCACACGAACTTCATCTTTAAGTTTCATGTTGAGGGTGATTCCCATCTCGAGCATTTTATCTTTAATTTCATCGAGTGACTTTTTACCAAAGTTCCTATATTTGAGCATCTCTGATTCACTTTTCTGAATCAATTCGCCTAGGTACTTAATTTCTGCATTTCTTAAGCAGTTCTGAGCACGTACGCTGAGTTCTACTGAAGTTACAGGGATGAGCATTTTACTAAGAATAGCTTCGTCTTCAGGAGTCTGGATGAGGCTCGCTGTGCTATCTTCTGGATTGTCATCTGTGAATACACAGAGGTGATCGCGAAGGATAATAGCAGACTTTCTGAGGGCATCTTCAGGTGAGATGCGTCCGTCTGTCCAGATTTCCAATTCGAGTTTATCGTAGTCAGTCATTTGACCTACACGTGTATCTGATACATCGTAACTAACACGTTCGATAGGACTGAATAGTGAGTCAACAGGAATAAGACCGATAGGTGCTTCTGAAGGCTTATTATCATCAGCAGACTTCCAGCCACGGCCAGAAGCTACTTCAAATTCTATTCTGAGCGGGGTATCTTTGTCCAAAGTGCAAATGTACTGTTCAGGGTTAACTACTTGAGTTACACCGTCAGTAACAATATCTGCAGCAGTAACTGGGCCCTTCGTATTAGCACGAAGTTCAAGTTTGCGAGGAAGGTCACCCTCTGCAGTAAAACGGACATTTTTGAAGTTTAATACAATTTCAGTAACATCTTCCACGACATCTGCTGCTTGAGCATATTCGTGAAGAACGCCGTCAATCTTGATCCACGTAACCGCTACGCCCTCTAAAGAGTGCAAAAGTACACGTCTAAGGCCGTTGCCTAAAGTGTGTCCGAAGCCTTTCTCGAATGGTTCTGCGATAAATTTACCGTACTTTTCAGTAGCTGTAGCTTCGTCTAAAACCATGTTTTGAGGCATAGCAAATTGTGCTTGTGTAGAGCCCATAAAGATCTCCAATTAATAATATTATTTTGAGTAAAGTTCTACGACCATCAATTCGTCTGCAACAGAAGGAATTTCTTCGCGTTCTGGGAGACGTACGATTTCGCCTTTAAGTTCGTCTTTGATAAGACTAACCCATTCAGGAGTCTCGCCACGAGCGCCATCAAGGAATCTCTGAACGAGTGCTTTTGAACGTGATGAATCTTTAAGAGACACAACATCACCAGGGCGAACACTGTATGAAGGAATGTTACAACGACGACCGTTGATACGAATGTGACCGTGACCAACAAGCTGACGAGCAGCTGAACGAGTTGGTGCAAAACCTAAACGGTAAACAACGTTATCGAGGCGTGCTTCGAGAAGAACCATCAAGTTGTTACCAGTAACACCACTGAGTTTTGCAGCGCGATCGAAAGTGATGCGGAACTGCTTTTCTCTGAGGCCATAAGTAATTTTAAGTTTTTGCTTCTCTACGAGCTGCTTACCGTATTCAGAAAGTTTCTTTCTTGCTGCGTTAGCACCGTGAACCCCTGGAGGATTAGGACGCTTAGCTAAAACTTTGTCATACTTCATGTTGCCGAAGAGGTTAACACCAAAGCGACGGCAGATTTTACCTTTATTTCCGGAATATTTACCCATGTGGATTAAACCCTTCTTCTCTTAGGTGGACGACAACCATTGTGAGGGATGGGTGTAACGTCTTTGATTAAACTAATGTCAAGACCTGCAGCGCTTACGCCACGAACAGCTGATTCACGACCAGCACCAGGACCTTTAACTCTAACTTCAACTTCGCGCATGCCATAAGTCATTGCACGCTTAGCAGCTTCTGTAGCAACTAGTTGAGCAGCATAAGCTGTGCTCTTTCTAGAACCTTTGAAACCCATTTTACCAGCTGATGACCAAGCAAGAACATTGCCGTGTACGTCAGAAACTGATACTTTAGTATTGTTGAATGTTGCAACAACGTGCACAATGCCGTTTGTTACGTTTACTGGAGTGCGACCTTTTGCACCCTTCTTTCTTGTGACCTGCTTAAGCTGAATTGCATTCGGGTCATCTTCTAAAAAATCTGCCATAATATATTTTCCTAAAGGAGATTATTTCATCTGGTTACGTGCTGATTTGTCACGTACCGCACCGATAGTCTTCTTCTTACCTTTTCTGGTACGAGCATTTGTCTTGGTTCTTTGACCACGACAAGGAAGACTGTGTTTGTGACGACGACCACGGTAGCAATTAACCGCTTGGAGACGACGTACAGAAAGAGCTAATTGTCTTCTGAGGTCACCTTCAACTTCGTAAGAAGAATCTAATAATTTAACGATTGCCGAAATATCAGCATCATTAAGTTCTGATGCACGCTTATCGGGATCAATTTTTGCTTTTTCTAAAATCTCAAGAGCGGTCGCTGAACCAATCCCGTAGATATACGTAAGAGAGATCTTAATTTTTTTGTTTGTCGGTATGTCGACACCCATAATTCTTGGCATAATAATTACCCTTGTCTCTGTTTGTGTCTAGGGTTCTTGCTGCAGATCACTCTGACAATACCCTCACGCTTGATAACGCGGCAATGCTCACACATTTTTTTAACTGAAGCTCTAACTTTCATTTTAAAATCCTAAAAATTTTACTCTGTGTTGGATTTGTTTACACAAGTCCTAAATTAATATACATAAAACCTAAATAATGAGCGCATATAATAGCCGAAGCTATGCACTTGTCAAAACAAGCTTAGGAAAAAAGTTAGATACTCTTTTTTTCTTAACTCTAAAGACATTTATCATGGCTTTATCTATGTCTAGATCTTGCGGGGAATGGAATGGGTGCAACATTAGGCGAACAAATTAATTAAACAAGCCATTCAAAATATTTTTTATGCAAAATTTTACTTTCCTTAATAAAGAAATCATTTCTAAGCTCAACGAACAGCACCGTACCCCCTTTTACGTTTACTCACAAAAAGTGATTGAAAAGCAATGCCAGGCAATTTTGGCGATTCCCGCACCCTTCGGTCTAACGGCTCGCTACGCCATCAAAGCCAATCCGAATACCGCTATATTAAAAGTAATTGAGAATACGGGCTTCCACTTTGACGCCTCAAGTGAATATGAAGTTATACGCTGCTTAAAAGCTGGTATAGCTGCTGACAAAATCCAACTCACCTCACAGGAAATGAGTTCAGAACACTTGGAGCTCATTATTAAAGAGGGCGTTCGCTTTAACGCCTGCTCACTGGAACAGCTTAAACGCTATGCAGCCAAAGCTCCAAAGGGAAGTGAAATCTCTATACGCATTAACCCCGGATTAGGTTCTGGATCTAGCCGTAAAACAAATGTTGGTGGCCCCTCCTCTTCTTTCGGCATTTGGTTCGAACAAGTCGATGAAGTCAAGCGATTTGCAGACGGTTGCGGACTTCGCATCACTCGTCTCCATTCACATATTGGCTCTGGTGCCGATCCCGCTGTTTGGGAACGCGCCGCTAGCCTCACTCTTGCTGTCGCTCGCCAACTCCCTGAAGTCACAGTACTTAACCTTGGCGGAGGCTTCAAAGTCGCTCGCCACTCAGACGAAGTATCCACTTCTATTGAAGCTGTTGGGCAAACTGTTGCTGATGTCCTCAAGAAAGAAGCCGAAGAAACTGGACGCAAGTATCACCTTGAACTGGAACCAGGAACCTTTCTCGTTGCTAATGCGGGCTCACTTGTTTGCTCTGTCGACGACATCACGAACACGGGTGATGAAGGTTACACTTTCCTCAAAATCAACGCGGGCATGGACATGCTCACACGCCCTGCCCTCTACGCAGCTCACCACCCTTGCTTACCCTTAAGTGACAGTTCAGAAAAAGTTGAGTACGTGATCACGGGTCATTGCTGTGAAAGCGGCGACCTTTTCTCTGTTTCTGCTGACGATACTCTGGAACCACGTTCATTGCCAAAAACTAATATTGGCGATACAATCATTATCGAAGGTGCAGGAGCTTACTGCGCTTCAATGTCTTTGAAAAACTATAACTCCTTCCCTCAAGTTGCAGAACTCATCTTAGATAAAGATGATCAAGCACACATTATTAGGAAGCGTGAAGAAATGGAGCAAATCCTCGCCAACGAAGTACTGCCCTCTTACCTTTAATATATAAAGGTTTCTTTCGAACGGTGAGAAATCAGTAAATAAGGGCTCCATACGCAACATGCGAAAAACTCTAGAAATAGTTATTTTTCTGTATCTACATTTAAGAAATAAAATAGAATTGCTTAGCTAGTCTTTAAGTATTCATTATATTAGTCAAGCAAATTAGGAGTTATGATGAGAAGCATTTTACTTATATACCTTATATCATTGAGCACACTTTTTAGCTCACCGCTTAAAGATTACCCAGAACCTGTTTTCAAGATAGAAATACCCCCTATCCCTTCGAAAGAATTCGGCAAATATGATCTAAGCCAACACGATGTTCAGTTTCTAAGTTCAACCGCCTCGAAAAATGTTCGAGAAGGCAAACTTGATTTAGCCATACAATTTCAATACTGGGCCCACCAAGCCAATAAAAATGATGGCTTATATGAACTTGCCTGTTACTATTCTTTAAATAAGAATATTGATGCTTCCGTTTATTATTTGCAGAAAGCCGCCATCAGTGAAGGTACTTTTTACGACTTTGTTATTGACGATGAAGACCTCATCCCCGTCATGAACTCCAAGTACTGGGAACAACTTAGGCCCTGGCTCAAGAAATGTTCCTACGCCTGGAGAAACAGCGGCTATTCACGCATCAATATCATAGAACCTCAAAACAAAATATCGAAAATCTTGTTAATCGGCCTCCACGGCTATGGATCAAAACCCGAGGACTTTGCGAGTCCTGATGATCAAGAATTCGCTAACAAACATCAAGTCACTTTTGTTGGAATTAGTGCTTCATTAGCCATGGAAAACAATTCCTTCATGTGGTCTGAAAATATTCCCAAAGACTACAAACACATCACTAAACTCTTAAAGACTAAAGGAATTAACTTAGCCACAGAAAATAGAACGATCATTCTCATTGGTTTTTCTCAAGGTGCGCAACTCTCGACTGAGATCCTTGCACGTCATCCAAATCTATTTAAAGGAATTATCGCTTTGTGCCCTGGAGCCAAGTACGATAGCCAACTTCATAAAGCTAAGCCTAAACCAAACTTAGGCCAAAAAAAGGCAGTTATCATCTGTGGTGCGGAAGAACACTCTGGAAACCTTAAACTCAGCAAATCAAACTTTGAATGGCTTCGTCAACACAAGGCAAAAGTTAGCTACACGAAAATCGAGGGCATGGGCCACTCCTTCCCAAATAATTATTACCTAGCTCTTGAAGACTACCTTTCCTATGTATTAAACGATAAAGTATCAAATCAGGCAAATTAAATCAAAGATATTTTTAATCATCGTCACTTCTCGTCGATGTAAGTGTATTATTCAGTAAGAACTCATAACAAAGGATTTCATTATGCTTAGGTACATCTTAATCTCATTATTCGTATTTAGTTTACAAGCTGCTCAAGAACGCCCTAATATTCTCTGGCTAACCAGTGAAGACAACAGTGTGCGTTGGATCGGAGCCTATGACAACCCCAATGCGAGTACTCCAAATATCGACGGCTTAGCCAAAGAAGGCTTCCTCTATACTCAAACTTATGCCAACGCACCTGTCTGTGCACCTTCGCGCTCCACTTGGATCACGGGTATTCACGCTATTTCTATGGGAACTCATCCAATGAGAAGCCGCTACGAGATCCCTCATGATAGAATCAAGTACTACCCTGACCTTTTAAAAGCTGCTGGTTATTATGTCTCAAATGCTGGGAAAACCGATTATAATATCGGCGGTAGAAGCGATGGCGATTGCTGGGATTCCAGAAAAATCGATTGGAAAATCCTCAAACAAAAACAGCCTTTCTTTCAAATTATCAACAGCACAAAATCACATGAATCAAAAGCTTTCGGCGATGTGACAAAATCTAAACACGATCCCAAGCGCGTTAAACTAGCGAAGTATCACCCCGATATCCTCAAAATCCGCCAAAACTACAATCACTATCACGATGCTGTCAGTAATATGGATGCGGACATAGGCAAAGCACTCAAAGACTTAGAAAAAAGTGGGCTTACTGAAAATACCATCGTCATATACAATTCGGATCACGGTGGAGTTCTTCCCCGCAGTAAAAGATTTCTATTTAATAGTGGCACGCACTGCCCCCTGATCATTCGCATCCCTGAAAAGTTCAAACACCTTTGGCCAGCCGAAGCACCTGGCTCAAAAGTAGATCGACTCGTCAGCTTTGTTGATATGCCAAAAACTTGGCTCAGCTTAGCAGGAGCCGAGACCCCAAAACACCTATCAGGAAAAACTTTCTTAGGCCCCAACGCTGAACCTGAACGTGACTGGCATATTAGCTTTCGCACACGCATGGACGAACGGTGTGATAATGTTCGCGCTATTCGCAATAAGCAATTCCTCTACATTCGCAACTACATGCCTTATGCTCCCTGGGGACAAAAACTCACTTACCTCTGGAAAATGAAAGCAACTCAGGCTTGGGATCAGTATAACAAAGAGAATAAAACCGATTCAATCACAGGGCGCTTCTTTGATCAAAAACCTATGGAAGAACTCTACGACGCGTCAAAAGATCCAGATAACATTAATAACCTCATTAACGAACCTGAGTATAAAGAAATCATCCAGCGCATGCGCAAAGAAATGAGCCAATGGCAAAAGAAACATCATGATGCTGGAATGCTACCTGAAAGTGAGATTTTAGAAGCTGCTGCTCGCGCTAATAAGACGATCTACGATTTTGTCCGTGATGAAAAGCTCTATAATCTCGATGCCTATTTAAATGCATCAGAAAAAGCCTTAATTAAAGACCCTACTCTAACTGAAGACTTCTATGAAATGCTTAATAATGAAGATGCTGGAGTTCGTTACTGGGGTATAGTTGGCCTCTTTAACCTACAAGACCAAGTCCAACTTAATAAACAAAAAGTTCACTCACTCCTTAAGGATAAATCTCATCACGTTCAAATCATGGCGGCTTGGATCCTTTACAAAGCGGGTGATAAAAAAGTCGCGCAAGATCACTGGAATCTCCTTCTTAGTAACAGCTCTTATGCATCACTCAAAATATGCAATATCATTGACTGGATTGGCGAAGGCCCTGATGCTTACATTGAATCCCTAAAAAAGTGTCAATACAGCCACGGTGGGTATGTCAATCGCATGAAAGAGCAATTTGGTATCAGCACCAAAAACAAAGGCAAGACCCTTTAAAACTAAAAAAGCCGGCGATTAAGCCGGCTTTCAAAATCTAACTTAGAGCATTACTGATTGTAATGACGCTCAAGCTCACGATAAACGGTGTTGATTGAGTCTTCTGCTCCAAGAACAACATAACGCCTAGCAGATACCGTGTACTTCGAACTTCTAGAGGTCATTGGTGTAAAAGTAATCGTAACTGGTGTTTCAAAGTATTGCACATCCAAAGTCAATGTAGCACTATCATCAGCAACGACTTTTGCACCGAAGAGCTGAATCGCTTGACTCCACGCTTCTTCAGCTGAATACGGCGCGTAATTATATTTGGCTGCCTTTACAGATGAGTACTCACCTGGGTCACTTTGGCAAGATTGTGTTGCAAAGGCAACGAAAGATATAACAATTAGTAATTTGATAATTTTCATTTAATTCTCCTAAAGCTTTTTAGAATCTAAGTCCAAGTAACTGGACTTCAACTAATTATTTCTCCAAGACTTAACAGTATCGACAACAAACTTGACATTTTCTACTGGAGTCTTCGGCATGATACCATGGCCTAGGTTAAAAATGTGTCCTTTCAAACCTTTTGCCTGTTCTCGAATCAACTCGAGTTTATCAGCTAAAATCTCTTTATTAGAGAATAAAGATGCAGGATCCAAGTTACCTTGGAGAACACGTGAGTTATTACATAAGTCTTTCGCGACATTTAGTGGCAGAGTCCAATCCGTACCCAATACATCAGCTTGTGAATCAGCTACAGAATCGAAATAAGCATTGGCACCTTTCACAAAGTGAATAACTGGTTTACCACCGGTTTCTTTCTTAATAAAATCAATAATCTTAACCGTGTATGGGTGCGAGTACTTCAAATAATCTTCGCGACTCAAAACACCGCCCCAAGAATCGAAAATCTGAACGATTTGAGCACCTGCTTTGAACTGTTCCAATAAATAGTAACAAGTCATCTCAGCAATTTTATTCATCAACTCATCATAAGCTTTAGGCTGAGTGTACATAAAAGTTTTAATCTTGAGGTAATTCTTTGAACTACCACCCTCAATTGCGTAAGACGCAACTGTGAAAGGTGCACCGGAAAAGCCAATTAAGTCTTTCTCTGGAGACAATTTTTTACGAATGGCAGAAAGTGCATCGTAAACGTAATCCGAACCCTTTTTTACATCTGGAACCACAACGCGTGATACATCTTCAGCATTTTCAATTGGATTGTGAATAACGGGGCCACGTCCCTCATAAAATTTAAGATCGAAACCCATTGGGATTAAGGGTGTCAAAATATCCGAAAATAAGATAGCGGCATCCACATCGAGGATATCGATAGGCTGCATAGTCACTTCAACAGCATTCTCATACTGCATGCACATTTCAAGAAAAGAAAACTTTTCGCGAACTGCACGATATTCGGGCATATATCTACCCGCTTGTCTCATTAACCAAATCGGTGTTCTTTCACATTTTTTCCCTAAGGCGGTATCTAGTAATAAGCCCATTATTGATCTTCCTTTAAAAATTGTTCTAATGTGGATACATAGTGATCAAAGTCTTTGTCCGTGTGCGCACAGGATAAAAAGTTTGCCTCATATTGAGATGGCGGCAGGAGGATTTTGTTTTTTAAACAAAACTGAAAAAAGCGTCCAAAACGATCAAAGTCGCAATCGCCTACCTCATCCATGTTTTTAGGTAAAGTTTCTTTAAAGAAAAGTGTAAACATCGAACCTAACTGCGTAAAGCAAACATCACTGCGTCCTGCTATGAGCTTTTGAACTTTATCATTAAGGCTTTTACCTAAGTCGTTCGTTTTCTCCCACACTTTATCACGGAGGAAAACTTCTAAGTTTTTAATCCCTGCCGCCATTGCGAGAGGGTTCCCTGAAAGAGTTCCGGCTTGATATACTGGACCCAAGGGAGCCAATTTTTCCATGACATCTTTACGCCCACCAAAAGCACCCACTGGTAAACCACCACCAATCACTTTACCAAAACAGAATAAATCAGGTTTGACACCATAGAGTTCTGCAGCTGTTTTTTCATGAACTCGGAAAGCACACATCACTTCATCAAAAATGAGTAAAGCTCCGTACTGATCACAAAGTTTACGTAGACCTAAAATGAAGTCTTTCTCACCAGGCACTAAACCCATATTACCTGCTACAGGCTCTAAAATAATTGCAGAAGTTTCTCCATCGCGCAAAATACTTTCGACTGATTCTAGATCATTATATATAGCCGTGCGCGTTGTCGCTGTGTAACCCTCAGGAACACCCGCAGAACTAGCCGTCCCAAAAGTTGAAACACCTGAGCCAGCTTTTACTAATAAGCCATCAGAGTGGCCGTGATAACAACCTTCAAACTTGATAAACTGATCTTTTCCAGTAAAACCACGAGCTAAGCGGATCGCGCTCATTGTCGCTTCCGTACCGGAACTCACAAAACGCACCATCTCGAGCCCATCAATTGTATCGGTCATTAGTTTAGCTAAATCGTATTCAAGAGGGCAACTCATACCAAAACTAAAAGCTGATTCAGCCTGTTTTTTAACGGCATCAACGACTTCCTGAGGAGCATGACCTAAAACCGCCGGCCCCCAAGACATTACGAAATCAAGGTAATCTTCACCTTCTACACTCGTTAAATAAGCACCTTGTGCTTTTTGAAAAAATAGTGGATCACCACCAACGGCACCAAAAGCTCTAACTGGTGAATCTACACCACCAGGAATTAATTCTTTAGCTTTGGAATAAAAATCATTAGATAAAGACATCTAAACCCCTTTCATCATTTGTATGATATTTCCTGCTGCACGAAACTTGAGACTACTACTTTGCTCAGCCCATATGCGATACAGATTATTCATAATTCTTATTAAAATTTCAACTTCGCCTACAGGATCAAGCATTTCGGCTCTCAATTCATAACCGTAACGATTAACTAGCACTCTTAATTCCGCTTTCGTCATCTCTTTAAAACACTCGCTGGAGGGGTCAAAATAGGCTAAAGTACCATCTTCATATTCTTGAGCCAGAATGAAGTGCCCTGGCAAATTTACACCAAAGAACTTAAGGTTTTTACGTTTTGCTAAAAGCACAACTAAGGCACAAATTATTACCGGCATGCCCTGATTCGAATTGAGTAGGTTAAATAGTGAACAGTTCTGCGCTTGCTGATAATTAATAGCTCGAGCTCTAAAGCGCGCAAATACTGTTTTAAACCCTTCCAATGAAGGTTCTGCTCCCAACTGAGTTTCAAGTGAATTCAGCTGAGCTTTGATAGCAACTTCATTATTTTTATTACAGATCAGCGTATCTATTAAAATGAGGACGTCTTCAAAAGAATTTTCTTGTGCTTTCTCAAAAGTACCTTGAATCTTTTTACTAATCTCATTAACACGACGAGAATGGAGTAACTTACTCAGAATACCTTTTGCAGGTAACTCAAGCTCCTCCATCTTCATCGTCATTTTCTGAAGTTCAATCAGGTCACTTTTCAAAAGAGAATCACATAAATCATCAAAGTTCTCGTCACGACGACAAAGAAGTTCTGATAATGCATTAACCTTTCCAGTAAGTTGACCCGACATTTCTAGAAACCCTATGTGGGCTTTTCTCCGCGAGCCATTAACATCTGTCCACTGCGGACCATTTCGACAATTTCGTAATTAGATAAAAGGGCAATCATTGCATCAAGCTTAGTTGATGCACCTGAACACTCAATAACCAGAGAGTTGTCTGTAAAGTCGACTGTTTTTCCACCAAAGTGCTTAGTAATTTGCAGGATTTCACCACGGTTTACTGCGTTTGCCGCAACTTTTACTAAGACCATTTCGCGAACAATTGCCTCTGTATCTTTGTGTTCAATACAGTGAACGACATCGACGAGTTTTTCGAGCTGTAAATTAATTTGTTTTAAACTATCGCTTGCCCCTTTCGCAGAAATCGAAACACGTGAAAAGCGACCATCCATTGCAGGTGAAACAACGAGAGAATCAATATTGTAACCACGGCGTGAGAAAATCTGACACATGCGCATTAAAGCACCTGGGTTATTGCGAATATAAACACTTATTGTATGATTTTGAAATTCTTTCATCATCAAATCCTTAGGTTGAACCAGTTGGCTTTTCTAACTTCGTTTCAGGAGCTTCAAGCAACATCTTATCGTAGTTAGCGCCAGCAGGGATCATGGGGTAAACATTATCAGTTTTGTTACAAACTGCTTCGATCAAGCATGGCCCATCATTATATGCCAAAGCTTCTTCCCAGACCTTTGCCACATCATCACTACTTGACATACGGAAAGCTTTTACACCGTAGGATTCAGCTAATTTCACAAAATCAGGGTTGCCTTCCATATCAACGCCTGACAAACGCTCATCAAAGAAAAGCTCTTGCCACTGACGAACCATACCGAGGTAACTATTGTTGAGGACTAAAATTTTAATTGGCAGCTTGTGAATGGCTGCTGTCGACAACTCAAAAAGAGTCATCTGAAAACCGCCATCGCCTGAAACAGAAACAACGAGGTCACCTGGGCGACCAAACTGCGCACCAATAGCTGCAGGAAAACCGAAGCCCATTGTACCAGCTCCACCAGAACTCAACCAGTTTTTTCCTTTCGTAGATTTACAAAATTGCGCTGCCCACATTTGGTGCTGACCAACATCTGTCGAAATAATGGCTTCACTATCGCTCTGCTTGTCTAACTCAGCAAGAACTTCCTGCATGGTTAAACCACCTTCAATAGTATCAAATTTCAAAGGGTAATCATTGCGCCACTCTTTAACTTGCTTGACCCAAGCTTCCGTATCACATTCTTCCACATGAAGAAGTAGTTCCTCGAGAATTAAACGAGCATCGCCAACACACCAATGATCGGGTGTAATCATTTTACCATATTCAGAAGGGTCAATATCAATGTGAATTCTTACTGCATCGGCACAAAACTCATCGAGCTTGCCAACAATACGGTCATCCCAACGAGAACCAATAGAACAAACTAAGTCACAATTTTTAATTGCGAAGTTCGCATAAGCTGTACCATGCATACCGAGCATACCGAGAGCTAAGTCATGCTTCTCAGATATAGCACCTTTGCCTAATAGGGTACTAACTACTGGGACATTAAGTTTTTCAGCAAGAAGCTTAAGTTCTTCTTCAGCATCTGATAAAATACATCCATGACCTACCATTATCACAGGCTTACGGGCTTTCTTAAATGCTTTTGCGATGTCTTTAATTTTGTCAACATCTCCATGGCCTGGCACTGTGTAGCCTGGTAAATCCATAGCCGCATCTAAATCAAATACACCTTCAGTTGAACTAATATCTTTTGGGACATCTATAATAACTGGACCTGGACGTCCGCTTGTCGCTACGTAAAACGCTTCATTAACAATACGAGTCATATCTTCGTGTGAACGCACCAAGTAGCTGTGCTTGACCACTGGAAGAGAAATACCAAATACATCCGCCTCTTGGAAGGCATCTTTACCTAACATAGGGCTGATTGTTTGACCTGTAATAACAATCATCGGCACTGAGTCCATCTGAGCTGTTATCAATCCTGTAATCGTGTTGGTCGCACCTGGACCACTCGTTACTAAAACGACACCTGGTTTCCCTGTTGCTCTAGCGTAGCCATCGGCCATATGAGTCGCACCCTGTTCATGACGCACAAGGATAAGTTCGATTTCTGTCTTTGTGGTGACCAGAGCATCAAAGAATGGAATCGCTGCACCGCCAGAGTAGCCGAAAATGTACTCTACGCCATGCTTTTCCAAACATTTAATTACTGCTTCTGCTGCGTTCATTAAATAACCTAATTTAAAACTTGTTTCAAAATTTCCGTGTCAAGTTCCGGATAAAGAACAAAACGATTCAATAGATTGGTAACGCGCTCACGACACGAAGCAATCACCGCCTCGTCAGTTGTCGCCTTCGCAAGAGATTTTTTACCGGCATTTTTGCCTGATGCAATTATATTTGCTGTTGTGGATTCAAGAATCTCTATTACAACCTGTGCAATTTCTTTCATTTCCGCTTCACCCATACCAAGGGTAGTCAAAGCTGGAGTACCAATTCTTAAACCAGAAGTGTACCAAGCTCCATTCGGATCGAAAGGCACTGAGTTACGGTTGAGTGTAATACCTGCAGCACGAACTGCATCCTCAGCTTGACGACCAGTCAAACCAAAATTAGTCACATCAAGCACCATGAGGTGATTATCAGTACCGCCAGACGTAAGATTAACGCCACCTTCTGATAGGTATCCTGCTAAAGATTTTGAGTTTTTGACGATGTTTTGAGCATATTCTTGGAACTCAGGAGTATTAGCTTCTTTAAAAGCAATCGCTTTTGCTGCCATGCAATGAGGAAGTGGTCCCCCAAGAACCATTGGGCAACCTTGATCAATAAAATCACCAAATTCTTTCTTCGCAAGAATTAAACCCCCGCGTGGACCACGGAGTGTTTTGTGCGTAGTTGTCGTTACAACGTCAGCGTGTTTGACTGGGTCAAAATCACCCGTAAATGCTTTACCTGCCACAAGACCAGCAAAGTGAGCCATATCAACCATAAAAACAGCACCTACGCTATCTGCGATTTCACGCATGATACGGAAATTCACTTTACGAGGGTAAGCGGAATACCCAGCTAAAAGGATTGTTGGCTTGACTTCTTCCGCTTGCTTACGAATAGAATCATAATCGAGAACTTGTGTCTTCGGATCCACATCATATGTGTACGCATCAAACATACGTGCAGATACATTATGACGGTAACCATGAGTGAGGTGACCACCAGAGTAATAGTTAAGACCCAAAAGCTTTTGGTGACCAAAAGTAGCGCGTAACTCAGCCCATTGCTCGTCAGTTAAATTATAAAGATTAGTTTCTCCAACTTTATCCATATAGGGTTTCTGAACAACTTTATTCAAGATCGCCCAGAAAGCCACCATATTTGCGTCAGCACCAGAGTGAGGCTGTACGTACGCGTGCTCTGCGCCAAAAAGATCACACGCCTCTTTACATGCTTGACCTTCAAGATTATCAATATTATCACAACCAGCGTAGTAACGATGATTCGGGAAACCTTCGGCGTATTTATCTGTAAGCAAGTTACCTAAAGTTAATTGAGTTGAAAGTGAACAATAATTTTCTGAAGCAATCATCTTTAAGTAAGAACGTTGATCTTCTAATTCTTTAATGATGGCTGCTGGAATAGATTTATCGACTTTAGCCACTTGTTCGAGATTAGCTAAGTAACCTACCATAGCAGCATTTGGCTCTTGACCATTTGCTACTATATCTTTAATGTATGCCGCTAATGCGCTCATATATAAAACCCTTTATGTACGTTTTCTTATTTATAATGACCTGCAATATAAAGCACTACCTAATACCTGCAAGGTCGAAAAATCATTAATTAAAAACTATGCTCTCCACAAGTAGAATGCAGAATTTAGCGGCATTTAAAAGCCCTTAAAAACAGAGAAAAAAAAAGAGCAGCCATTTGGCCGCTCTCAATCAAAAAGTAATAATTTGCTTACTTCTTAGAAGGGCACTTATCGCAATCTTTTTTCTTAGAGTCTTTATCGCATTTTTCTTTCTTAGCGTCTTTGTCGCATTTTTCTGTTTTATCAGTCTTTTTGTGTGCTGCACAAGAATCACATGCAAGAGCAGTTGAACCTGCAAAGAACACAAAGAAGAATGCAAAGATTAATAGTTTTTTCATGGGGATGACTCCTAATTCATTTTTGTTGTTTGGTTGTAGAATTGTATAAGAAATTCCATTTGAAAGAAAAAACAAATACTTTCAAAAGAACTTAAAAAATTTACTCTTCATTTTTAGCGATATCGTCCATCATCGAATTACGACTGCGGTTCTGACCGTAAACTTTGAGAAACTCAGAAAACTCAGAATTATCAATAACAACGGTCGCCGTATCCTGTAATTGTTGAGCCTTGGCCTTCACTTGCTCGTCAGAAATACCGTCTTCTTTATAAAGATCTAAACCCAAGAGAGAATTAGTTGCACTTATAAACTCTTCTGCAGAAAACCCTTTCTCTAAAACAGTTGTATAACCTTCAGAGGCATTCATCATCAATTCTTCATCTCGTGGAAAAACCGCAATACCGATAATAGGAATAAACTCACCGGATTGGAGTGCCACATAATCGCCAATATCAAAATTCTCTAAGCCTGGAATTCGGACATCTGATATAATCAAATCAAATTCAAAGTGAAGTCTCTCAAATAGAGAAAGTAGATCTTTCCCATTAAAAGCACTAAAAACTTCGTAACCTTGACCCTGTAAAATCTTTGTATAACTACTGGAACTGAACATATCTTCAGTACAAATAATCACTCGTTTACTATCTCTCATTTATGGCATCCATAATTAACACTTAAACTTTTTAACTATGACTAAGATACCTCTATACCACATAAAATCAAAAAAATGTCCTTTCATTTTCCCTAGCACAAAGTTAATTAAGACACTTTTTATACAAAATTCTCACCTTTTCGACCTCATTACCTATGCTTAACACAGCTCTACACAAGCCAATCTGCCCAAAATGCGAGAGTAGCCTCAAGAAAATCACCCTGAGCAATCAAGCTTTTTGCCCTCATTGCTACACTTGTTTTTTGGAATATTTTTCCCAATCAATGAAAATTGGTGAAGCAATCAGCTATAATCCCAAACAAATTAGCGATGCTATAAAAAACGAAAAATACGAATTAGCTAACTCACTCTCTAAGGATTTAAAGATCCCCAAGCAAGAGCACCCTTATTTATTCACTAGGATAGAGTTCCTCAGAAACCTCGACAGTTATAAATTCCTCAATTCCGAAAACGATAAGTTAAAACCTGCCATCCTCAGTGAACTAAACTCCCGCAACCCCGAAGTCAGAGAAATAAAAGACTTAAGCAATAATACTGTTTTAACTTCGGAGGGCACATATATAAAAGTTCTTAATGAACACCATATAAACTTCGGCTACATAGGCACCAGCAACAATACTCAAGAATTAGAAGACGCTCGACTAAAAAACCAGCACCGAGATATCCAAAACAACTTCACCTATCACGAAAAGCTAGGATTCTTAGGCCCAGACCCCTCCCACCTAGGAGAAGCCTTCAAACTCCAATTCGGCATAGCCCTACCTCACCTATACATGGATAATCAAATCCAGCGAATTAGCCAGGCATGCTCAGACCTCGGCTTCACTTTGAAGCCAATGCAAATAAAGAAGAACTCCCCACTCATCTATACATTAGAAAACAAATCGAGCTCCAACACAACATTAAAAGAAACCATCACTGCCGCCATCCAATTAGGCTACGCTGTAAAAAAAGCCGAAACCCACGCACAACTCAAAGCTCTAGAGTCCGATCACAGTTACAAGCTTTTTGCCTCAAGCTATTGGTCATTAGGATCCCTCCCCTCACTCACATCTGAAGAATACTTCTCCTATATAGAAGACATGATCTGCGCATGCCTATTCAACTACCTAGACAAACACAAGCTACAAGAACTCACTCAACTTTTCCAATCACAACTCCACTCTATCCTACTGCTGAACGACGAGCAAAGCGATTGTGACACAAGTAAAGTAATGAATAAAGACTTTGAATACTTTTTAAATACCCTCAGAAGCTAAATCGTATTGGCCTTTCTTAACCATCGGTGTATAATTTTAAAATAATCAAAGAATCTTTTTAGAAGGAAGCCTTATGGACGAGTCAGAATCAGCACTCAACAACCTTACTCCCAGAGCCCAGCAAGCTATTACCCTAGCAAAAAACGAAGCAAAAAATTACAATGCCGATTGCATCGGAACTGAACACCTCCTCTTAGGCATCATTGTCTTAGGAAGCGGCGTAGCCGTCAATGCTCTCGTCAACATGGGGGTTGACCTTGAAACCATCCGTACTGCAATTGAAAAACTCTCCCCCTCTTCCGACAACCCTCCTGAACCTGACACAGAGATCCCCTTTACTCCTCGCGTAAAAAAGACTCTTGCCCTAGCTCTCCGCGAGGCGAAAGCCCTTAATTATCACTATATTGGAACTGAACATCTTTTACTAGGCCTCCTCAAAGAAGGTGAAGGCATTGCAGCTCAAGTACTTCGCTCTTTAAATGTTGACGTTGAATCTATTCGCAACGAGATCATGAAAGCACTCGACCCGAACTACATCCCCGCGGACACACGCCCCAACGAGAGCAGCCCAACTACAGGCGCCACCAACACTCCATCCATGGAGAACCTCAACAACTTCGGACGCGATTTAACAGAACTAGCTGCTAATGGAGAACTCGACCCCGTTATTGGACGCGACAACGAAATTGAGCGCATCATCCAAATCCTTTGTCGACGCAACAAAAACAACCCCGTCCTCATCGGTGAAGCTGGCGTTGGTAAAACAGCTATTATCGAAGGTCTTGCACAATCTATCATCAATGGTGATGTACCTGAAATTTTACGCAATAAAATCATTATCGCCCTCGACCTACCTGGCATGATTGCAGGAACTAAATACCGCGGCCAATTCGAAGAAAGAATCAAGGCCGTCATGGAAGAAATTCGCCAGTGCGGAAATGTCATCTTGTTCATCGATGAACTTCATACAATTGTTGGCGCAGGCTCTGCTGAAGGCGCACTTGACGCATCAAACATCCTTAAACCAGCTCTTTCGCGTGGAGAAATCCAATGTGTCGGCGCCACCACTATGGATGAATACAGAAAATACATTGAGAAAGATTCTGCACTTGAACGCCGCTTCCAATCAATCGTCGTCAACCCCCCAGACATCGAAGACGCCGTAAAAATCCTTCAAGGGATTGTAGAAAAGTACGAAGAGCACCACAACGTCTCTTACACAACTCAAGCTCTTCGAGACGCAGTCACCCTCTCAAACCGCTATATCACAAGTCGCCAACTACCCGACAAAGCTATTGACGTTATGGATGAAGCTGGCTCGCGTGCACGCATCTCCTCTATGGTACGCCCTCCTGACCTCAAAGAATTAGAGGATCACGTCGATGAGGTCCAAGTTGAAAAGAAGAACGCGATTGAAAAACAAAAATTCGAGCTCGCGGCTTCTCTACGCGATAAAGAGAAAGAACTCAAGAAAGAAATTGAAAACATCCTCGAAAACTGGCGGGCGAACAACCACGAAAAAACCGTCCAAATCGATTCCGACGACATCCATCAAATCGTCGCCAAATTAACTGGCATCCCCATCCGTCAACTCGAAGAAGGTGAAGTACAAAAACTCCTTCATCTCGAAGAAGAAGTTAAAAAAGTTGTTATTGGCCAACCCGAAGCAGCACATTCACTCACTCGCGCCCTAAGACGCTCTAGAGCCGACCTCAAGGACCCTAAACGCCCTATTGGTAGCTTCATCTTCTTAGGCCCCACAGGTGTTGGTAAAAGCTTACTCGCCAAAACCGTTGCAGAAATGATGTTCGGCGATAGCGAAGCCCTTATCCAAGTCGATATGTCAGAATATATGGACAAGTTTAACGTCACACGCTTAGTCGGCTCTCCTCCAGGTTACGTTGGACATGGCGAAGGCGGTGAACTAACAGAAAAAGTCCGCCGTCGTCCTTACTCCGTCGTGCTCTTTGACGAAATTGAAAAAGCTCACCCCGACGTCATGAACCTACTTCTACAAATCTTAGAAGAAGGCATTGTCACGGATACTAATGGCGTGAAAATTGATTTCCGTAACACCATCATCATCCTCACATCGAATGTTGGTGCCTCTCAAGCGCACGGCCAAGGTGTACTCGGCTTCACTAACCCCGACACCGAACTTGAATACTCTCGACTCGTCGAAAAACTTCAATCCGCTGCACGAAAGCACTTCAAGCCTGAATTCCTCAACCGCCTAGATGAAATCATTGTTTTCCGCGAATTAGTCAAGCACGACCTCCAAGAAATCATCGATCTCGAAGTCAAGAAAATTGCGACTCGCCTAGAAAACCGCGACTGCACTATATCTTACGACCAAGAAGTCAAAGATTACTTGATTGACAAAGGTTTCTCCCCAGAATACGGGGCTCGACCTCTTCGTCGTGCAGTTGAACGCCACCTTGAAGATCCACTTGCCGAAGAAATCCTAAAGGGCAAAATCACCAACACACAGCACATCACTGTTAAAAAGGGCAAAGATGCCTTGCGATTCACCATTCGAAAAATTCGCACGACTGCAAAAAAGAAATGAAACTCACCAAACTTAGCCTCTTAATCCTGGCTGCAGTTTCTTTCTTTTCTTGCTTAGTCTATGAACAAGAACTCAATATATTTAACGATGGATCAGCCTCACTAAACATCTCTTACTCGATAGATAATAAGACTTTAACGAGTTTAAAAGATCTCGATGAAGCCGCTAAAAATAGCAAAGGTAAATCATCTATCCACTATTTTGATGAAAAAGCCATCGAAGAGTACCTCGATTCCTTCTTGGAACTAAAATCTCACTCTGTACGCGTCCACAAGAACTCCGGCCGCGTACATGTTGACATCAAAATTGAAATCAACAACCTTCGAGAGGCCCTCAATTCAGGCTTCATCCCCTATGCTCGCTTGAGTAAAAATGAGGAAAATTGGAGCTTCACTTACTCGACTCCATACGATTTCAAAAATATCACAAAAGACGAATCCAAAAAACGCATCGATCAGCTCGAAATTGAAATTGTCATCAACACCCCTTCAGATATCATTGCTTCTAGCAATGAAAAATTTTCAAAACGATCTGTTAAATGGAAATACTCCCCACAAGATAAAACAAAGGCCAGCAGCATGCCGAATAGTTTTTTTGTTAAATTTAGTGGAGAAAAAATTTCTTTCGAATAAGACACATACTTTTATATATTGCAAAGACTCACTGAGCCTTGTACAATGACTTAGTCATACTTTAAGATATAGGATGAAAAAAAATGAGAAAAATTATTTACATCGCCATTTTAATCACCGCCATCTTCGGCCTCAGCTCATGTAGCGACAAGAGTCAAAAAAACTTTAACAATGATATGGATAGCCTTTTTAATTTCGATTAAACAAAAATTATGTTTACTACGCGTCGCACACTACTTCAAAAGCTCAACATGGGAAGCCAAGTTGCTTGGGATGATTTTGATCAAACCTACCGCAAACTTATCCTTTTACGTGGGCGCGACCGCGGACTTAGCAACGACGAGCTCGATGATCTCGTCCAAATAGTTTTAATTAATATTTTTAAATCAAACTCTATTTTCAAATACGATGGTTCTAAAGGTCGCTTCCGCGACTATTTAAAAACCATCATTGATCGTCGCAGTTTTGACCTAATCCGCAAAAGAAAAAATGCTCTCGAGAGTCTCAACGAACTTGGAGATAAGGGCATCGTTTTAAGTTCCGATGATCATGAAGTCGCCGAAAAACACTGGGAAGAAGAGTGGCAGAAACATCTTCTTGAACAGGCTATCGAATACATAAGTGCAGAGGTCCAACCCCAAAGCATCACTATTTTCAGAATGCTCGCACAAGACCACATGGCTCCTGAACAAGTTGCCGAAGAACTCGACATCAATGTCGACGCAGTCTATGTCGTCAAGCATCGTATGATGAAACGTATCAAACCTGTACTCAAGCAATTGGACAACTAATGCTCGATATCATTGCTGACTATAAACTCGAAAAACTCCTAGGTCGCGGAGGCATGGGCGCAGTTTATTTAAGCCACCACCCCCTACTCAACATCCCCCTTGCCGTCAAAATTTTTGAACCCCACAATTCGATAGACCAAGAAGAATTTCAACAACGCTTTATACGTGAAGGCCTCCTCGCGGCATCCATTGAACACCAGAACCTCGTCAGAATTTATGATGCAGGTGCTGACGGTAGCCGAAACTTCCTCGCAATGGAATTCATTGATGGCCCTGACTTAGGTGAGCTACTCAAAAACAGCCCAAATGGTTTAGATGAAGGCTTTGTTAGAGATGCAGCACTCGGCATAGCTGACGCACTCAAACTCGCTCACACGAAAGGCATTATCCACCGTGACATCAAACCAGAAAACATCTTAATGACCCCAAAAGGCTATGTCAAACTAGCCGACCTTGGCATTGCCAAAGACCAAGAATCTGAACTCAATGTAACCGCCACAGGCATTGCCCTCGGCACCCCACACTACATTGCACCCGAACAAGCATTGGACGCCTGCTCTGCTGATCAACGCTCCGATATTTACACTCTTGGAGCGACGCTCTACCACCTTCTCTGCGGTTCAACTCCTTACGATGGTAAAAGCCCTCTTGAAGTCATGATGAAACACGTCCAAGAACCCATGGATCACCCCATCGTCAGAAAACCATCAATGAATGCGAACTTCGCAAATGTTATCGCCAAAATGATGGAGAAGCGGCCCGAAATGCGCTATCAAAATTGCGATGAATTAATTGAGGATCTGCGACTACTTAAAACGAGTAAATCACTCAATCATCTCAAAGAGATGTATGAACACAAACCTACGACTCAACATTTACCAAATAAGAAAAAATCTGCTAGATCCCCGGCTCCAGCAAAAAAAGGCTTCCCAGTAAAGACAGTTATTGGTGGTATCGCCTGTCTCATACTACTTGGGGTCATCTCTCTTGCTCTCATCCCCGAGGAACAAACAGAATTTAACGCAACGAAAAAGCCTCGAGAAAGTATTCTTAAAAATGCTACAACAGAGACACCAGTAAGTCCGGAAACTGTACATAAGCCAAAAGCTGATATAGACCTGATTAAAGCAACTTCACTTGATCCTCTAAGCACTCAACTTAACGAAGCTCTTAAGCACTTGAGTAAAATCAACAAACTCACTGCCATCGGCCCCAACAACTATCAAATTAAAGACGGCCTCATCAACCTTGATCTATCCGGACAAACAAACCTCAAAGACGTCAGTCCGCTTAGTCCATTTAAATTTGGCGAACTCGATTTGAGCGACACCTCAGTTCAAAATATTTACCTCATAAAAAATGCAGACATACTGAACCTCAGCAACACCGAAGTAAAACTCGAGCAACTTAAGTCGCTCAACATTAGGGAACTGGAACTAGGCATCATCGATGACATCAAACCACTCATTGGCTCATCGGTTAAAACACTTAAAATGATGCACTACTCTGGCAGCAGTATCGAACCGTTCAAACAATTGAGCTTAGACCGACTAATCATCACTAATGGGGCTCCAAAAATTATACAAAGATCATCATTCGACGAGAGTGGCAAACGCCTTAGAGTTTTTCTTTACAGCGAAAATATGAGAAAAGGACTTCCTTCCTCAGACCTCCAGCGCCGGCCTGGTCCAAAAGGCTTCCAAAAAGGTCCCGGTCCAAGGTTTGCTCCTTAAGCACAAGATCGATTTCTTTATCGTTGAGACGAAAGGCCACCGCTCGCGGTTTGTCGGTAAGCTCAGATAACATCCCAAGAAGCCTTTGATAACTTTTGTTTTGTAAATGCTGTCTCAACATGAGAAAAGCAAAATACCCCAACATCATCGCCATCAGAATAATCACTGGCATTGGTAGAAAATAAGTATTTTTCACATACTCTTGACTGTATATCCAAACCTGCGTGCCCATCAGAGCCGCAATTAAGGCCATGAGTATATACGTTTCTTTTGGACTCCTGACCATCGGCCCAAAGAGCTTTCTGAAAGATGAAGTCGATGTTTGATACGCAAACATCTCTTCATACTTATCTGCTTCTAAAGGGAAACGCACTGCATGACACATCTCGTGAGCCATCAGTTCTTGCCTTCCATAGATATACCATTTATCGCGCGTTCGAAAGCTAGGGCGTAAAATAAACAAGGTGAAGTAATGCGGAGGGATCCCCCAAGCACAGCCACCAAACAGAGCTCCCGGCGAATAAAAAAAGCCAGGAACCCAGTCTAAATCAAAATCGTAGAGCTCTAAATTGCCTTTGCGGGCATCGCAAAACATTTCTTGAGGAATGACATCAGATTTATTGAACTTAATACCTTCGAGTTCAAAAAATCATTTTTGTCTAAATCAGATTCTAAACTTTCGTAAGACGAGCGCAAAGCTTCCAAGCGTTTAATAAACTCTTCAGGAGTCTCTTTAGATGCAGGAAAAAAACCACGTTTATTTAAAGCTAATAAAGCTTCAAATTCGCCGGCTTTCGCCCTCTCTAAAATCTCATTTTGAATCATCTAAAAACTGAGTAATCTCTTCTATTAATTTATCGGAAGTCATGCCATAAAGCTCACGCAACTTATCAACCTTGCCCCAAGTAATAACTTCAGCTTCGGGGTAAGCTTTGGCAAGATAAGGTTTTGAAATCTTATTTTCAACAAAAAGCTCGGCGGCTATCGATGCTAAACCACCCGTTTTAACGTGATCTTCCAGAGTAATCATTGGCATCGCTTTAGCATCTGCCAAAAAGGCTTCTTTATCGAAAGGCTTTAAGAACCTAGCGTTAACGACTTTAATTGAGAAATCTTTTTTCTGTAAATCTTCCGCCAACTGCAGAGCCAGTTCACATTCGCGACCAACGGCCCAAATCACAGCATCAGTTCCTTCGCGCAGGACTTCAGACTTACCAAGCTCAACTTTAGCACGAGGACAAGTCAAATCTGCAGAAGATGATTTCGGATAACGAATAACTGTAGCGTGATCTAATATCAAAGCTAAGTCCATCATCGCTTTCATTTCTGAATCATCTCGTGGCTGCATGATGTGGATATGGGGCAAAGAACGCCAAAAACCAATATCATAAATACCATGGTGCGTCGGGCCATCTTCAACGAGTCCGGCTCTATCCAAGCAGAAAATTACGGGTAATTCTTGAAGACAAACATCGTGATAGACGCAATCCATGGCGCGCTGCATAAAGGTTGCGTAAATCGCAACAATTGGTCTCAATCCATTGGCAGCCATACCAGCTGCAAAGACCACCGCATGCTCTTCCGCAATCCCAACATCATAAGTTTTATCGGGAAAACGCTCTTTAAAAACTGTCATACCTGTACCCGAAAGCATACCTGCTGTAATTGAAACAACACGCGAATCTTTAGATGCTAACTGACAGGCTGCATCACCAAAAGACTGTGAAAAGGATTTGACTGACGGTTGCGGAACCGCATCGGGCTCAGCTGGCACTTTCTTCTTAAATCCATGCAAGCGTTCAGGACATGATTCAGCTTCATGAAAGCCATGACCTTTTTCCGTCATCACATGTAAAAGCACTGGCTTCTTGTCAGTTGCAATAGCTTCGAGAATGGGAATCAATGAATCGAGATTATGGCCATCTACTGGTCCAATATAATGAAAACCTAGTTCTTCAAAAATGGCTCCAGGAACCAAAATACTCTTTGCTGCATCTTCTACCTTGGCTACTCCCGAACGAATAGCTTGGCCAAACTTTGGAATTTTCGTCAAAAATTGTTTAACGTTTTCACGAACATGTCGGTAATTCTTATCCGTTATGATGCGATTTAGATATTTCGACAAGGCACCAACATTAGGTGAAATTGACATTTTATTATCGTTTAAGATAACGATCATGTCATCAGTAGTTTCTGCGATATTATTTAGTGCTTCTAATGAAACGCCACAGCCTAAGGCCGCATCACCCACAATTGAAATCACTTTTTCACTCGCCCCGCGCTGATCTCTTGCAGCTGCAAAACCTAAGCCTGCTGACAACGCTGTACCTGCATGACCGGCACCAAAATGGTCGTGACTACTTTCTTCGCGCTGTAAAAAACCACTACAACCTTGATAAGAACGCAAGGTATTAAGGTAGTCTTTACGTCCTGTTAAAATTTTGTGTACGTAGCCTTGGTGACTTATATCGTAAAGGATCTTATCACTAGGGGAGTTAAATACCTTGTGAAGAGCAACAGTAAGCTCAACGATGCCTAAATTCGAACCTAAATGCCCGCCATGAGTAGAACATACGTCTACCAAGTACGCTCGAATCTCTTCGCATAAGCCCTTTAATTCTTCAGTGTTGTACTGCTTTAAATCGTCTGGCTGTTTAATCTTATCTAATATTCGCGTTATCATTTTTTATCCAACTTATTAAATGAATCCCACCAATCGTCACGCAAAGCTTTTCCCTCTGCTAAAAATTTGTAAAGACTATCCCAGTCCTCACCTTCTATCCACGAACGTACGTGACTAACTTGGTCGAGTGTTTCATCCATTGCTTTTAATATAGCTTGTTTATTGTGCTTTGTTACATTGACCCATAAATCAGGGTTGGAAGACGAAATCCTCGAGGTATCTCGAAAAGCACCACCACATGCTAACATTGCTAAATCTTTGTTTGGTGCCTGTAAACAGACATGTGTCGTAATGTTTGAATTTATATGTAAAACATGACTTGAGCGAGCTAAAGTCACATCGTGATCAACAGCATCAACTTCAAATGTATTGCCACCAATACTACGCCATAGCTCACGAACAATCGAAAGTGCTGCAGGGTCATCTGTGCAGAAAGGAGTTAGAAACACTACTTTATCCGTATACATGTCGGCATCACCATTTTCCATACCAGTCTTTTCTGTCCCGGCCATAGGGTGCCCGCCAATAAAATGGACTCCTTGTTCACATAAACCTGGGCGGATGCCATCGACAATATCTGACTTAACTGAACTCAAGTCAGTGACAATTGAACCTATTTTAAATTCAGTGACATGATCATTTACAAAATCGATCAAGGGAGAAATCGGCATTGCCAACATTACCACATCAGCTTCAGATAAAACCTTTTTAGTATTAGTACTCGCCTCATCTACAATACCAAGCTCAACGGCTTTTTCCGCTTCTTGCTGACTTGGTGCCCAACCGCTAAGACGGATCTCAGGTAAGAATTTTCGTACTGCCATAGCAAAAGAGGCACCCATTTGCCCTAAACCGGCAATAGCTAAAACTTCTGGTATTTTTATATGGTCACGCACTAAACTGAACTCCAGATTTTGGTTATTAAATAATATAAAATGGCGGTGAATATAGAGGATTCACAATAATTTTAAAGATATTTATATGAATTATATAAGAAATCTTCATGAAGCCAAGTTTTAGGCACTTTTTATCTTACCCTCTAAATAAAATGTCCCAAACGGCAAGATCGACATGATGAAGGCAAATACTGAGAAGTTAAAAGTGAACTCTTTTCTTCTAAGAAGGTCCGCTAGAATAAGGCAAAACATTACAAATAAAACCCCATGCGCCATGCCCACAATTCGAACAGCTTGTGGGTAACCCGCTAAATATTTCATAGGCATCGCCACAAAGACCAAGAGGAGGTAAGATACTCCTTCCCAAAAAGCTACTTTTTTAAATAAGTCAATCACGCGCGAATCTTCGGTAAAGCAAAGTGCTCATTCTCTTCACGACTGATAAACTCGGAAACTTCAATTAGACCACATTCGGCTTTCAAACGATCTACCACCGCACTCACAATCTTTTCAGGAGTCGATGCACCAGCACTTAGACCTAAAGTCTGTTTACCTTCAAACCATTTCGGATCAAGTCCTTCAGCACAATTCACCATGTAGGCATCTAGACCTTTACCAGCTTTAGCCACTTCTCGTAGCCGATTCGAATTTGATGAATTCGGACTACCAACAATCAAGAACACATCACATTTTTCAGCAATTTGCTTCACAGCTTCCTGCCTATTGGTCGTTGCATAGCAAATATCGGCTTTTTTAGGCTCTGAAACTCCGGGGTAACGCTTTTTCAATGATGAAATAACTGCTGCACAGTCATCCACAGATAAAGTTGTCTGGGTAATGTAGGCAATCTTATCGTCTTGTGTGAATTCCAAATCATCCACATCTTCAGGCTTCTCAACTAAGTAAATAGCATCAGGAGCTTCACCCATCACACCAATCACTTCTGGATGCCCTTCGTGACCAATCAAAATGATTTTATATCCTTGCTTAGCGTAGCGAATCGCTTCAAAATGAACTTTGCTCACTAAAGGGCAAGTTGCATCAACTATTTTCATCCCACGCTCTTTCGAAGCTTTCACTAAGCTCGGTGGCACGCCATGCGCATTAAAAATAAAACTTGAACCATCGGGGACATCATCGATCTCTTCGACAAAAATCACGCCTTTCTTTTTGTAAAACTCCACAACATGAGAATTGTGCACAATTTCATGATTGACATAGATCGGATGCGGAAGCAATTCGAGTGCTTCATCAACAATTTTCAGGGCTCGTTCTACACCTGCACAAAAACCACGCGGTGCTGCCATAATCAGTTTCATAATTTTTCCTTGAATTTTTCTCCGCAAGATAATGGAAAAGGCTTGAATTTCAACGTCCGAACTGTTTGAAGTTTCAGCACTTTGGTTTAGCTTTGAACGCGACTTAACATCTGTATAAGTAAACCCAAAAAAAGGACCACGGATCATGTCAAAAACAATCCGCGTTTGTGTAACCGGTGCTGCCGGCCAAATTGATTATAGCTTACTCTTCCGCATTGCTAGCGGTGAAATGTTCGGCCCCGAGCAAAAAGTAGCTCTTAACCTCCTCGAAATCACTCCAGCTCTCGACGCCCTCAAAGGTGTAGCTATGGAGCTCGACGACTGCGCTTTCCCACTGCTTGAAGAAATCGTTATGACTGACGACGTCAATGTTGCTATGAAAGACGTTAACTGGGCACTGCTCGTAGGTTCTAAACCACGTGGGCCAGGAATGGAACGTGGCGATCTCATTAAAGAGAACGGCCCTATTTTCACCAGCACTGGTAAAGCAATCAACGACCACGCAGCTGATGACGTTCGCGTTGTAGTTGTAGGTAACCCTTGCAACACTAACTGCCTAATCGCTATGCACAATGCTCCTGACGTCCCTCGCGATCGTTTCCACGCAATGACTCGTCTTGACGAGAACCGTGCTAAATCACAGCTCGCACAAAAAGCTGGTGTTGCCGTAACTGAAGTTAAAAACATGGTTATCTGGGGCAATCACTCAGCGACTCAAGTTCCTGACTACAAAAATGCAACAATCTCTGGCAAGCCTGCCGCTGACGTGATTGGCGACCTTGCTTACCTTCAAAGTGAATTCACTTCTACAGTTGCAAAACGTGGTGCTGCGATCATCGCTGCACGCGGTAAATCTTCTGCTGCTTCTGCTGCAAATGGTTTAATTGACCACGTTAAGAGCCTCCTTACTCCAACTCCAGAAGGCGAAGTTTTCTCAAGCTGTGTTTGTTCTGACGGCAATCCTTACGGAATACCAGAAGGACTTATCTTCTCTTTCCCATGTCGTTCAAACGGTGATGGCACTTACGAAATCGTTCCTGGTTTCGAACTTGACTCACACCTCACTGATGGCGTAGCAAAAACTGTTGCTGAGCTTGAAGGTGAACGCGAAGTTATCAAAGGTCTTCTTGGATAATTTCAAGCGCTAGTTCACACTAGATAATAAGTGCCTAATTTTCTGAAAATTAGGCACTTTCAATTTCCGGAGAAAACATGTCTTCAATCACAGTTTCATGCCCAGGGAAAGTTAACCTATTCCTCGATGTCGTCGGCAAAAGACAAGATGGCTACCACCTCATTGAGTCTCTTTTCCTTCCCATAACTGATATAGCGGACACATTAAGCATTAAGCAAGTCGATACAGAGGGCATATCAATTTCTTGCGATCACCCAGACGTCCCCACAGATTCTAAAAACCTTGTCTACAAAGCCGCACAAGCTTTTGCAGACAAAACTAAGATTGAAGCCACATGGCAGATCACTCTCGATAAAAACATCCCAGTTGCTGGTGGCATGGGGGGAGGTAGCTCAAACGCCGCCTCTACTTTTATGGCACTCAACCAACTCTACAATCACCCTCTCACAAAAACTGAGATGCAGCAGCTCGCCATCAAAATTGGCGCCGACATCCCTTTTTTCTTTGAAAAATCTCCTGCCTTCGTTCAAGGTATTGGTGAAAAGATCACTCCCGTAAAAATCGAAGAAAGCCTTTTCATTCTCTTCGTCCCTTTTACTTTTCCCATTGCAGCTTCCTGGGCATACAAAAATCGTCAAGCAGGGTTTTCCCATGGGGAAATAAATTGTGCAGAATACACAAGGAAATTGAATGCAAATGAATCACCAGATACATATAATGACTTAGCTCACGCTTTAACAGAAAAATTTCCTCTACTCAAACAAACATGCGAAGAACTCCTCTCGCTAGGAGCTTATAGTAGCAATGTGTCAGGAAGTGGCCCCACCTGCTTTGCCCTCTTCAAAGATGAAGAGTCATTAGATCTTGCCCACAACAAACTCAAGCGCCCCTCCATAAAAGCGAAATTGATTAGTTCTTAACTGACAAATGCTCTAAGTACCATGATCGGACTCATAAATAACTTTGTTATATAAAATTGCCTCGCTATATTGAGATGAATTATAAATATGAGGTCAATAATGAAAAAATTACTTATCACTGCATCTGCTTTGTTATTTAGTTTTCCTACTCTTTCCCAATCGAGTGCCAGCACTGGGCGAATTGCTATTTTGGAGAAAAATTTTAAAGCTAGCCAGGACAAAGTTCAAAGACTGGTGACTCACTTAAAACTTGTGGACACTAAAATTGAGCAAGAAATCACCGCCATGATTACTATGCTCAACAAATTCAAAGATTCACACGATTCAAAATCGCGTGTCCTTGGCGACAAAGAAAAACTCATCAAAGAACTACGAGATTCGATCAAATTCTACTCAGATCAGCGTAAAAGAGTAGCAAATGACCTCAAACTTAGAACAAAGCGTTTCCGCAAAGAAGACACTGAAAAGTTATTGGCATTCTTCGACAAAAAAATGCTGACTCGCGTCGATCAAATCGTACAAATCACCAAACACTTAGGTGAATATAAAGAACACTATGATTTCGCTAGAGACAACCGCTTTAACCGAGACAAGAAAAACGCAAGCGATGCTGATAAAACTCGCGGTAAACTTATCAAAGATATCAAAACAGGTATCAGTAATCTTGAGACTGAACGTGGCAAACTAGAAAAGTACTTTGAAAACCCAAACTCCACAAAAGACCTCAGCCAGCTTTCTAAGGAAATAAGTGCCATCGACCTTAAAATCAAGGTCCTACAAAACAGCATTTCAGAAATCATGTATGGTGGCAAAGGCGGACAAAAAGTTAGCCGCGACAAAGCCCGCACAATCAATGACTTAGTTAGAGATCAAAACAATAAACTGAGCGCCAATCTATCCACAATGAATCGCGGTCTCACTCAACTCTACATGCAGCTTCAAGCAAGTAAACGTGCTGCTGACTCCTTAGCCAGAGCAGAAGGCATTAGTTCAAAAGAATTACCTCAGACACCACTTCCTGAACAGAAAAAAACGAAAACTCCAACAGAAATTAAAGTTCAGTAGAAAGAGAACACTCAGTGAATAGCTGAGCTAAAATTTCTTTCTCTCTTTAAATTCTTCTCGCCGATTTTATGCACTGGCACTCTTTCGGCATATTGTTATAGTAAATTCAGTTTATTTTGTATTAGGATCATTAAAATGTCTACAGACCCAAGCCCCGAACAGGAAGTCACCATTGGAACACACAATGGCTTTTTCCACGCCGACGACTGCCTGGCTGTTGCAGCCCTCACAATGATCTATCCTAAGCACAAGATCATTCGTTCGCGCGACAAACAAATTTTATCTACCTGCGATTTCTTAGTCGACGTAGGTGGTATCTACGATGAAGAAAGCAATCGCTTTGACCATCACTTCTCTAATGGCCCCGCTTATAATGATGGCCTACTCATGTCTTCTTTTGGCCTCGTTTGGCAAAAATTTGGCGAACAGATTTGCGGACTTCGCGAAATCAAGGAAAACATCCAAAGCTCACTCGTCCGCCCCGTGGATGCCGCCGATAATGGCGTTGCTATACACTGCCGTCAGCGTGGAGCCCCCGAAGTCAACATGCTCTCCCTTTCCGCTGTACTCGCGGTCATGAATCCAGGCTCCATCGATCAAGCAGATGACGTGTTTTTGGAACAAGTTACTTGGTGTCGTCGACTCATAGGTCGATTTATTGACAACTCTAGGCAACGCATTGAATCCCGAGAAATGGTTCGCCACGCCTTTGCTTATGCGGAGAAAAAGAATACCAACTTCATGGAGCTCCCCGGCTCAATGAAATGGGAAGAAGCTCTCTATTCCCTGGATCGCACTCACAAAATCTACTTCGTTGTCTTTCCCCATAACAATCAGTGGTACCTACGTTGCGTGAGTCGCACACCCCATAGCTACACACCACGTAAGCGATTACCTGCTGAATGGGCTGGCCTTCGAGATGATGAATTCTCTCGTGTTCTAGGAATCTCAGATGGCGTTTTCTGCCACCATGCAGCCTTTGTATGCGCAGCAAAGTCACGCCAATCAATCCTCAAAGTAGCCGAAATGGCCCTCTCCTACACCCACGTTCATTAAGAAAGTGAAAAACATCGCAATTCTTGGAACTGCTTCGGATGTGGGTAAAAGCCTATGTGCCGTAGCCCTTTGCCGTATTTTTAAGCGCAAAGGCTATGACGTGGCTCCTTTCAAAGCTCAAAACATGTCCAACAACAGCTTTGTGACCATCACAGGTGGAGAAATGGGACGAGCACAGGTTCTGCAAGCCGAGGCTGCGGGACAAGTCCCATCCGTCCATATGAACCCCGTACTCTTAAAACCTTCTGCAGATATCCGTGCCCAAGTTATTGTTCAAGGAAAAGTTTTGGGCAACAGAGATGCTGGTGACTACTTTAACGATACCTCAAAAATTCGTACCCAGGCTTACGAAAGCTTAAATCACCTGCAGAATAAACATGAATTGATCATTATTGAGGGCGCAGGATCCTGTGCTGAACTCAACTTACGTGATCGCGACTTTGTCAACTTTGACACCGCCCATGAAGCCGATGCGGATGTCTATTTAATTGCCGATATTAATCGCGGTGGCGTTTTTGCTCAAATTATTGGCACTATGGAGATTTTGCCTCCCAAAGATCGCCTTCGTGTCAAAGGTTTCATTATCAATCAGTTCAGAGGCGACATCAGCTTATTCCAAGACGGTATTAAACTCATTGAAGAGCATTGTCAGCTTCCCGTGCTTGGCGTCATCCCCTACCTTCACCGACTCGACTTAGATTGTGAAGATAGTTTAAGCCCTGAAATCAGTATCGACCCGAATGAACAATTTGAAAGCAATAAAGTCAAAATCGCCATCTTACTCTTCCCTCACTTATCAAATTTTAGTGACTTCCAAGTTCTCGATAATGATCCCTCCCTACAAGTACACTACTTAAGCAAGGTCACTGATTTAAGTCCTTATGATTTAGTCATTCTTCCTGGCTCCAAAAATGTCCCCCGCGACCTTCATTATGCCGCCAAATGGAAAACCCAACTACAAAAATTTTCAGGACAAATTTTCGCTATATGTGTGCATGCAAATCTCGTGAAGTATCGATGATCCCCACGGAATTGAATCAACGGACCATCGCGAACATCAAGGACTCAACTTAATCCCGCTCAAAACGGTCTTGCAAAAAGATAAAATCACTCAACAAAATTCTTTTGTCGAAAATCATTTCAATTGTGAAGTCAGTGGCTACGAAATCCATCATGGCCTGAGCACACACACTAAAGATAAGCTAAATTATTTTTGCGAGAGCAGCAAGGATGGCATCATATATAAAAACACCATCGGAACCTATCTTCATGGCGTCTTAGATTCTCCCCAATTTCGCCAGGCCCTCTTTAAAAAATTTAAAAGTGGTTACCAAGTGCCAAAACGAGAACAAGATCCCATTGACCGCATTGCTGATCATTTCGAGAAACATTTGGACATGAATCAATTTCGCTAAATTAATCGTCGTCCGAATAGAAACGCCATTTTTTGCCGATGATTAAGCGGGCGCCACGATGAAAACTTAAGTATGACCACGTCCATTGAACAAAGACAAAGAAGCGGTTTTTAAAGCCACTCAGATAAAGAATATGAATAAATAGCCAAGCTAACCAAGCAATAAAGCCCTCAAGTTTAATCTTACCCGCTTGAGCAATCGCTGAGCTCCTTCCAATCGTGGCCATTTTCCCCTTATCCACATACTTAAAGCCCCCAATATCCTTGCCTTTCTCGCGAGCCACTAAGAGCTTCGCTAAATATCGCCCTTGTTGCATGGCAACGGGTGCCATGCCCGGAAGAGGACGTCCATCTTTACCTGTAAAATTGGCTTGATCGCCAGCCACAAAGATATAGGGAAACTGCTTCATGCTTAGGTCTTCTTCGATGGGGACTCGCCCAGCTCTATCTAATTCTACGGGTAGACTTTTACCTAAACGGCTCGCTTCCACTCCTGCCGCCCATAAAACCGTGCTTGTTTGAATCGTTTCATCACCCAATTTAACGCATTGATCATCAATATGAGTTACTGCTTGACCAAGGCGAACATCAACACCCAATTTGACTAAGTCACTTTGCGCTCGCTGTGATTGATCTTCATCAAATGCCGCCAAAATCCTCGGCCCAGCCTCAATTAAGAGCACGCGTGTTTTACTCACATCCAACTGACTAAACTCATCACCAAGTGTATAGCGATTCATCTCGCCAATTGCCCCGGCGAGCTCCACACCAGTTGGTCCAGCACCCACAATAACAAAGGTAAGATGCTTGCTCATTTCAAGATCGTTTTCAGTCTTTTCAGCTTTTTCAAAAGCCATAAAAACGCGACGGCGAATCTCAGTGGCTTGATTGATTGTTTTTAAGCCCGGCGCATATTTCTCCCACTCATTGTGGCCAAAATACGAATGTCGAGCCCCACAAGCCATGATCAAGAGATCAAAATCATATTCACCTGCTTTACAAATAACTTTCTTGTCTTCTGGATCAATTTTTTTCGCATAATCCATTACGACTTTGATATTCTTATATTTTTTCAAGATCGTTCGAATAGGAGCCGCAATATCTGCGGGACTTAAGCCCGCCATCGCAACTTGATACAATAAAGGTTGAAATAAATGATGATTACGTCGGTCGATTAAAGTGACGTCAAAGCCTTCTTTATTACCTAGATTACGCGCGGCGTTAATCCCCGCAAAACCGCCTCCAATTATGACGACTTTTTTCATTTCCTTCATTTCCTCTTTAGGTATTCACAAAATTAAAATATGATTAATATTAAAGTATTTTATACCGTCAATGAATCTGTTCCAAGCCTCATTCAAAAATACCTGTTAAATATTTAACAGGTTCATGAAAACAAGAAAATTTGCACTAAAAAATTCTAGTGCTTTAACACTCGTCACTCAAAGTTCTTGTCTGAAAAGGGGAGGAATTACTGTGTTCGAAGAGATTCTCCGTACAGCTTATTAAGCCTCATAATGGTTTATGTAGATTTTTTTGACTACTTGTAAACAAGGGGCACAACAAACATCTATTTTGACCCCATAAACACAGAAAAAGAGTCCCGTTTCGAGACTCTTTTCGCTCAGCCCTTTTTGAAGGCCTGTCCTTTAATTTCTTTGTTAGTTGCTTAAACTAAAAAGAAAAAAGTATCTCGGTTTTTAGTCGAAATACTTTTTTTGTGGGTTGGTGATTTGGTGGTTAGTTATTGGGATTTAAAATCACCTGTCCCTGTTTTCTTCTTTTCTGTAAGTTATTGAATGAATTTATCTTCCACTGATTTTTTACTTTTCTGAGAAAGGCTCGCCCAAATTAAGTCGCTAAAATCAGCCATATAAATTATTCATAAGTCATTGAAAACAAATAGATAACACAATTTTTAAACTTTTCTGGGACAGCAAATCCTTATCGAGATGAAAAGGAAAATGCTAAAGCATCATGAAGAACAATTATATATAGATAAGTTGATTATGGGGTTAGCTAGCTAATCGAGAATAAGGATAATTATTCATTTATTGTTTATACTTATAGTTGGGGGATTTTTAAAACCATTAAATCTGTATTGAGCGTTTTAATATATTGTGGAAATATGCACCTATAAGCGATTTTCTTTGTACGTCCAGAGCTAACTTGTTAGCTCTGTTTTAATGAATAAATGCAACCCTGTAGGATTCTTAAGTTCTAATTCGGGAAGATGAGTAAGGGCAATTTTACGAACTGAAACACCTTTCTTTAAAAGCTTCTGTATTCTCTTTTTAAAAGGAAGATACTTTGAATTCCCTTTAGGTCTACCAAGTACCACACCTGCTTCTTTTCGTGCTTGAAGTGATGATTTTACACGTTCTGAAAGCAATGACCTTTCAATTGAACTAAATAAAGCAAACATTGTAATCATGACTTGTGATTGAATATCATTTTGTTTAATGTCCATATTTTGCTTTATAAAAATAACACGAACCTCTTTAGCTATAAGAGCGTTTACAATATCAATAACCTCGCTAGTTGATCTGCCCAAACGAGAAATCTCAGAACAGACTAAAATGTCATTTTTCTCAAGGCGTTCTAATAGTTCATCGATACGACGATCTTTATTATTTTTACGTGAGGAAATTTCAACTTCGATAGTTTGATCAATGCGAAAACCATTCTCTTCTGCATACTTCTTAATTTCGGAAGCTTGGTTCTTAGTTGTTTGTCTTCCGTCGTTAGTACTAATTCTGAGATACTGATAAACTTCCATGATAAATTTCCTTTATTGATTATACCCAACCAATATATACATTTAATGATAATCCAAACGTTTTCATGTACAATGTACGCAAAAATATTTGTTTTAATGTATTGGTTACCAATATTTTATGTGTTTTATCGACTCTTTTTATCAGAAGCTGACTTAAGTGCTCTGTTCATATCAGAACGTAATTGATTAAGTTTCGCCTTATTAGTATTTTTCTTGGAATCTAACTCTTTATTTTTCTTTCTCAGAACACGAGCCTTGTCATTATACTTTTGTCTTATTTGTCTTGAGTTCATTTTTATAATCCTTTTAGAAATATTTATCAAATTTCACAAAAAATAAAAAACTTACTCCGATTAGTTAGACTGCATTCACACATACACTCGCTAACTCCAAGCCCAATAAGATTTAACTTAGGTCTAAATCTCTCCATACTTCCCGAAAAATCCGTATTAGTTTTATAAATACCTATAACTAAATGAAAAGGTATAAAGATGGATAATACACCTAATGATAACCAATACAGGCATCTACTCACGTTACGTGAGACGGCACAATTCCTTAGAGTCAATATTAAGACAGTTCGCAAATATATAAAAGAAGATAGATTGGAATGCCTACGTGTAAGCCCTAAGAAAATCTATGTCAGTTGGGCACAGTTAAATAAATTCCTAAGATCATGCTTAGCTGAGTACGAGAAGGAAGACTTAAAGAAGGAACTTGATCGGATCACAAAAAATTGTAAGAGGAAGAAAGATGACCGATGAAGATTGGGCTGACGCCAAAGATATTCTTGAGCAACAAAAGAAAATCATCCTAAGCCTGATGGAGAATCACCACCTTGATAATCTTATCAATCTTGATTTCGATATTGATCTTGATGAAGAGGATGAAGGTTAGTTTTAAGAACCCCTAGTGCGGGGTTCTTTTTTGTTTATTCCTGTTAAAGTATATCATACTCATTTACTCTCAACGGAGCTTGGCGACTCCAACCAATATCATTGGTTCTCACCAATCCAAATTGGAATCTAGTATTTGGTTAATCATGATTTAAAGCCTTTATTAGTCGCTCATTCTTCACCCAGACTACTTGGTTCACGAGCAATACACTAAATCAATCCTATCGAGGTTTAAACCTCTTCTCTCAAATGCAAAACGGATGAGAACTTTTGATTCAGTCTCATCCGTTTTTTAGGGTATGGGTTAGGTAAAAACACAAAAGATTTACAAGCCCTTTTTCTTAAACAAATCACCCACTATCAGTAATAAAACCACCACTTGTATCGCCAGTAGAAAAACAAACATATTCACTCCCTCTTTAACTCAAGAATGAATACGATTCTGCTAAGGGCTACCTGTTGCGAATTGAGGGGGAATTTGGGTTATTTTACAAGAAAAAACGGATGAGAACTTTTAAGGGTTTCATCCGTTTTTAAGATAATTAATGCAATTAGTTGCCCAAAGCTTTTCTAAGAAGTTTTTCTACTCTAATAAATCCATCTACATACATAGTTTTTATTTTTTTCATATCTTCCGAATTTGCTTTTCTAACTATCTTATCCTCTAACCAAACATCATCAGCAATAATTCTAAGAGTCTTATCTATATCATCTTCTTGGGATATTCCTGTATCAACAATTTTCCATCCTCTCTTAGCAAATTTAGATGCCGCTGTAAACAATGTGAATATCTCATCCCCATTTTGCCATGAATCATTTTCATTCTTAAATGGACCTCGAAATTCAATTTGCATTATTTCTTCAAAAATATTTGATACAAAAATTACTCGACCAATAACAAATTGACCATCTAAGGGGATGGCAATTAAATCACCTGCTTTTGCTATTACTTTTGGCATTATAAATCTACTCTTGCTTTATTAAGTTTTTTAATCATGTCATTTAGAAGTTCGGGTGAAACTGCATTTTGATACTGGGTTGCATTACGGTTCATTGGTGAAAAGGATCTAATTCTATTTAGAAGGTTAGTAGTAGGATTAACTGATTCTGCACCACCATATCTACCAATAAGAGTATTTTCAAGACCTTTCGCTTGGGCTTTAGTTAAATCATTATTTCGCAAAACTACTCCACGATACTCACCTAAACGATCTGACGATGCGTGTTTTTTCAACCTTACAGGTGCATCTCCTCTACCGATATAACGAACATCACCAACATCATCAATTAAAGCATAAAGCCCTTGACCTGTTTGTTTATTATAGGTTTTTCCAGACTTTAACATACCACCAAAATTAGGAGTAATAGTTCCAGAAACCACACTTAAACCTAAACTTGCCATAGCTACCAATTTATCAGAAGTCGTACTATCATTTGCGCCTAAGACTCTTAGGTCTTGATATTCACCCAATATTGGTGTCACTGAAGCCACCGTTTTAGCAGCACCTATGCCAAAGCGCCCCCAATCACTCTGTTTACCTCCATGATATGCGAAGTTTTTAACTTGAGTGTTGCTCTTTAATAAGAGGCTATGCTGTTTATTAAAAAACTGATTACTACTCTCTCCTGAAAAGTAACCATCCCACTCTGCTTTAACATCAGTATGGATTCCCGAAAGGTTGCCCTGTGTGGTAGGTTCGGGGGTTTTATATATATTTATTTTTAATGGGCTTATTTGTTCTGCTCCATTAAATTGTGCATATGTTATTTCCCCTTCATAATTTTGAGAAATTGCTATACCCGTTAATGATTGATAGTCATATACACTAGCATTTTCAGTGTCTAAAACTCTTACATTTCCATTCCAATCTGATTGTAGAATCGACCCCGATTCACTAACTACAGTATTATTGTAATAAAGTTCTCTTTTTCCAGTATTAGTATTAAATTTACGATACCTACCATCGGGTCCTAAACCTATACCTTGATCCTCAAACATAGACATTGGTGTAACCTTACCAGTACTCCAATCAAAATTACCTTCACCTCTGCTATTGAGATTAAGAGCCTGTAAACCCCAAGGGTCGATGAAGTTAATTGGATTGTTTTTCACGTAGGCGTAGAGGTTGAGGCCGTCGACGAATCCTGCTGGGTCAACTTGCATAAAACGGCCGATTTCAGCTGAGTACATACGGTTACGGTAATGCCAGAGGCCTGATTCAGAGTCGTATTCACGCCCTGTGTAACCGGCAGTAATGCCGTATGCGGAGTTGGCAATTTCTTGGCCAGTTTGATTATAGATTGTGCGGATGCCAAAAGAAGTGTAGGAATAGGATTCGAGTAGGTTGCCAGTCTCATCTGTAATAGCTACGACTGAATTTGAACTATCGCGAAGGTAATGAAGTTCTTGATCTTGGTTAATAATTTCTGTTGTGAGGATTTCGTCCATCCTGGCACCGTAGGTGTGCAAACGCTCTAAGGAGCCATTTTTATATTCTTCTAAAAGTTCTGATTGGAAGTAATGATACTCGATGGTGTGGGATGCAGTCGTTTTTGAAATACGGCGATTTAGGGCATCGTAGGTATAGTTTGCTATAGTGGTGGAGTTATCTTGGCTGCGAACTTCGATAAGGCGGTCATTCCAGTCGTAAACATAGTTATATTTACCATCATAGGTGATATTGCCATTAGTCTTTGCACTATCTGACGAGCCAGGCTGGTGACCATCGTAGCCTAAGTGGTTGTATTGATTGGCGTTATTGGCGCTACGGTTTTCGTGGGCTCCGTTGTGATTGGTGGAGGTCCAGTTGCCGTTAGCGTCGTAAGTCCAGTTATGGTTATAGTTTGAGCGAGAGTCCGCGATGATACGCTCGAGTGCATCGTACTGTAATGTGCGGGTATTATTTTCCGTTGGTGTCGCTAAGTGCTGTGAGGTGAGGTTAGCTTGACCATCGTAGGTCATATTTGTGGAACTATAGATGCTCTGATTGGAGTTATTTGAATAGGAATAACTTGCTAGTAGACCACGGTTATCATAGGACAAGCTTTGTTCGAGACCATTGGCCATTGTTGTATGGGTGCGACTGTGGCGGGCATTGTAGGTGTAATCTACTAATGCTTTACTGGTGTTGTCGAATTCTTCTATACTTGAGATAAGGCCTGAGTTCGTATGTTGGTATTCCAATGTTTTACCGGACTGGTATTGTAGCATACTGATTTGACTACGTTGATTATAGATTGCCATGGTGGTGCGATTGGCAGGGTCTGTTTCCATGACTAAATCATCGAATATATTGTAGATCATTTCTACTTGATCGTAGGTATTTTGGTCATGCTCTTTAGCTGTGGTCATCCTCGAAAAGTTATCGTAGGTAAAGGACTGCTTGAGGCTCACATTTGTTAAGCTTGGGCCAGCTTTCACTTCTTTCTGGCGAGCCATGGCATCGTAGTTATAGACAATGTAGGAGCCGTCACGTTTTCTAATGTTATCGATAAGGCCTGTACGATTGTTATAAGTAAACTGTTTGAGTTTATTATTGCCATCGTATTCTTTAATTCTACGGTTGAGCGAGTCATAGGCAAATTTATAGCGATAAGTGGATGAATTGGATCCTTGGTAATCGGAGGTGTGTGCTAATATATTGCCATTATCATCGTAGAAGTTTTTAGTGAACTTGTACTGAGCTGTGCCCACTGCTTCGTAGGTGAATTGGAGACGTGAACGGTCGTCATAGGCGTACATAGTAACAGTGCCATTGTAGTCTGTTTCTTTGGTGAGGTTGCCGCGGGCGTCGTATTCGTAATAGCGGGTGAATTGGCCAAGGGTTTGGGAAGTGGTGAGTCCACGATTATTATAGGTAAAGGTGGTGGTGATGCCTTCGGCATCGGTTTGAGTAATGAGTTGTCCTTTGGCGTCGTATTCAAAGAACATTGAATTGCCATCTGGGTCAATTTCTTCAACTTTACGGCCAATGACATCGTAAACATAGACGGTCTGGCTAGCTTCGGCATCTTCTGTGGAAGTTACTTGACCCAATGCGTTGTAGTGGGTGTAGGTTATACGATCAAGATCCATATCATCGCCACGCTGTATGGTCTGAATAGGTCTATTGAGTTCATCGAAGATAAAATCTGTAACTTGATTTTTGCTTGGGTCATTTTTGAAGTGTTTGATGATTTTTACAATATTGCCGTTATGATCGTATTGGCTTTCGGTGCATGTTTGTTCGGATGTACCGTAGGCTTGGTATAGATGTGTTTGTCGACCAAAGTTATCGTAGAGGTATTTGCTATGCTGGCCCGCGGCTAGATTGGCGGAATTGGAATAGTAGTTATTATCGCCTGTTCTAATGGCCGTAAAGACGTCGGTTAACTGACCGCGTTTGTTGTATAGAGAACGGGTTTCTGTGCCATCGGGGTTTCTTTCTAATGTTTTTTGCCCAAAAGCATTGTACTCGAACTGCGTTGTATTGCCGTTTAAGTCTGTGGTGGACTTAAGGCGGTTCATATTGTCATAATCCCATGTCAATATACCTGCTAGTTGGGAGTTATTTGAGGTAATGGTTGCGTTTGAATTAATGTAATAATTGTCAACTTTTGGTAGGGTTTTACTGATCAGTTGATTATCTGGGCCGTGGGTATGTTCGACGGCATTTCCAAGTGGATCAATATTTAGTGCCACACGTCCTAAGCCATCGAATACAGTTGAGGCGCTGATAATTTGATCATCTTGACCATAAACTGAGTCACTAAAAATGCTGGAAGTCTGCTGATTATGGGCATTGTAGGTATAGTAGATCAAATGCTTGTTTTGGTCAGTGTAAGCGATGAGGTTACCATTGGGATCGAAATCAAAGTGCTCTGTATGCGAGAGTGCGTTGATGGAGCTTACTCTCTCGTGACGGGAGTTATACTGAAACTTAGTCAAGTTGCCGAGTGGGTCGACTGCTGAAGTGAGGTTGCCATGTGAGTCGTAATTGAATTTTTGGACATAGTCCAGGGTGTCAATTTTTGAGAGCATTTTACCTCTTGAGTTATAGGTATAATACTCTGTAAAAGCCTCATCATCGTTGTAGAATGTTCCATTGGGGTCGGTTTTACTTATGAGCTGATTTTTTTCATTGTAAGTGAAATTGGTGACGATGGCGTTTGTAGGGGAGCTCTGATTATAGAGGCGCTGCTGAATTTTATTTGAGTTGGCATCGTAGACGTTTTCTTGCACTAAACCTAGTGGGTCTATGGTCTGGGCCAGTCGTCCTATAGCATCGTAGACGTAAGTGGTCATGCGTTGGTCACTGGCTCCATAGTTGAGGGTCTGAGCAACTTTGCGATTAAGGGCATCGTAATCAAAGTGCGTACGCGTGTCATCTGGAAGAATGATGTCGGTCAAATTTATACCGTCATTGTATTGATAGCTTGTGGTCTTATCTCCGTGAGTAGTCATGGATATTTTACGATTATCGGCATCGTAGGTGTAGGTGGTTTCTTGAGTAAAGAACTTTTGTGAAGAAGTGCTCTGTGCCTCCATAGTATCGCGGTAGTATTTGGTTTCGGACAGCAGGTTGCCATTGGAGTCGTATTGGTAGATGAGCCTAGTTTGACTGGGGAGTAGTTTTTCGATTAGGCGTTCGGCGCCATCGTATTTGAATTCGGTCCGATTGCCGTTTTTATCGATGGCTGCAGTTTTAAGGCCACGGGCATTGTACTCGTATTTCACTTCAAAGTTCAGTGGGTCTTTTATGGATGCGATCTTCTGACCTACAACAAGGTCCCTGGCTGGAAAATATGAGTAAGTTGTTGTATTGCCTAGAGTATCGCTTGTGGTACTCGGCTTATCTAAGCTATTATACGTGTATGTTTGTGTAGAATCATCAGGGTATTTAATGGATAAAAGTTTATCAGAATTTGAGTAAGTATAGGTGGTTTCATTGGATAAAGGGTCTTTCTGCCATGTTTTCAATCCACGTGCGTTGTAAGTCAAATCTGTCACATAATTTTTAGCATCTATTAGCTTATCGACATAAAGGCCATTGGAGTCATAGATCGTCGTTTGCTGATGACCTAAAGCATTGGTCACTATTTCAAGCTTGTTGGTGGTGGCATTATAAGTATAAAAAGTCGGATTGCCTATGGCATCTGTTTGATTGAGTAATTGACCCGTTGAAGCACTATAATTAAACGACTGATGAGGTGGAATGAGGTTGGCTGCTATACCGCTTTCAGGATTGGTGGGGTTTGTCGAAAAGTTATTTACAAAGACCCCATAGGAGGATGCCTTGAAGGGGCCGTAAACTGCTTTGGGTTTATGCCAGTTTAGGTCATAGACATAAATGGTTTTTATGCCTAAAGGGGTGGTTTTTGAAGTCAGGTTATTGTGGCTATCGTAGGTATAGGACCATAAATTACTGTTGCCGTCTTTTTTGGTGAGTAAATTATGTTGATCATCATATGTAAATGTATTAAAGGTAAAGTCTCTAAATTCTTCGTAGAGGACATCATTTTTTTCACTATAAATGATTTTGGCATAATAATCTTCTTCATTCCATGTCTCTGTGTAACGATTGATTGGACTATATTTGAAGTGAAATTTATCTCCCTGTGAATTTTGATGCCATGCAACTTTGTCGTTTTGATAATATTTTATATCCAAATAATCTCCGTTAGGAAGAGTCATTTTGGTCATGTTATAATCATTATCAACATTGTCTTGATTAGTTAAATATTCGTAAGCAGTTTTTCTTCCTTGACTATCTGTATAGGATGTTAATGCTCCCTCGGAGTAGGTGTATTTAAATTGCCTTTCTGCACAGTCAATAACAGTAGTTACTTTATTTGGATTATTGGTATCTTCATATAGAAAAGTAATTTCACGACCTATTTGATCCTCATAAGAAGTTAAATTATAATCATCGTCATAATTAAATACAATGAAATCGCCGGTTGGATTTTCTTTTTTGATTAAATAACCATCAATATCAAAAATTAACTTGCGATTATTTTTGTATCTCACTTCAAGGGTGTCACTCTTTTCTGTGAACTCAAACTTACTACCTGGCGGCAGCACAAATTGCCCATTTTGATCTCTTTCAATTATATGTGACACTCTCTCTTCATCAAAAAATATGAACCCGTCTACACTGTAAAAAACTGTCTCTGAATGATTCCATGCCCATCCATAGCCAAAGGGTCCATCGTATGTAATTCTACTATGGTAATTACGGTTTAGTGCTAATGGAGAAAATCTTCCCGGTATGACAAAATCTGGGTTCCATTCGGTATAAAATTCACCTGTCACAAGATTAACTGGATCGCCAGCAGCATGTACTCTAGCATTTGCCAAATCTTTGTTCACCAGATTAATTTCTGAATTAGAGTTTGTACCCTGCTTAATTACTGTTTCATGTGCCTCTACTGAAAAATCATTATTGGTTTGTTGAACATGTGGTATATAATCGACAAAATCAATTTCTTGTACCTTAACATTTTCTCTAGGAAGTTCTGGTCCTATGGCTCCCTCTGAACCAGCGCCATTATTTGGTAAGCCAATTGAATTTATAGAAAATGATTGGGTATAGCTTCCTCCATTAAAACCCGACAAAGCATAAACTGACATTCCGTTTCGAGCTATACGTGTAAGGGGTACTTCTAAATCGTAATTTGGGATTTTGTCAAAAATCCAATCGATAGATTGAGAGTCATATTTTAAATAACCATCTAAACGAAGAAGAGCTTTAAGTTCGTCTTTTGTTTGAATGGAGCCTTTGCTTATTGTGATAATAGGTACAGATCTGGAAACTCTTGAATAATCGGCCTCGTCACTGAGAACACCGTCAACTGTAACAACATTGCTTTCCACATTGGTGATGAGAAACTTAGTTCCATCAATTTTTATATAATCGCCTGTAAATAATTCTTTTGACACATTCTTGTTTACAGAGAGTTTGTTGGATTCAATTTTAGTGAACTTATAGCTATTTATGTCAACGTCGGCTTCGTTAGCAGTTTGCAGAGCTCTGACCGTTGATGAGCTAGAGGTATTTAATACATCTTCAATTGCCGTTGCTTCGTATAATGATGAAAAATTACCTTTTATTTTAGTTAAAAAATTCTTATTATTACTACTTTGGGGCGTTTAGAATCATATTGCTCAGATTCAAACGCGGCGTGATCATAAAATATATAACCCCAGATTACCCCCGCCATCAATAGATGGTAGACAGGGTACATTTCGATTTTGTGATGAAGTGGTGGTCTGATTCGACTAAAAAAGCCACAAAAATCATCTGATTTAAACAGCAGGAAGCCTTCCTCTATCTTGATAGAAGAATTTTTGTAAGATTGAGACCGCTTGAATTTTAATTATTAATGTGGAATAGCATCCCGACTGGCATGATCTATACTTTTTTGCCGTTTTATATGCCTTACCTCCATTTGAACACAGAATTCTTCCAAGTTCGTTACTTTCTTGGGCATAAGAAACTCCATAGCTCTTCTAATGTCGGCACAAGATAAAAGAGGCAAGGTGTCTTTACAATCCATACGCTCTTCCATTAAAAATAAGGTAGCGAGCATGCAAAGGCTCATATGGTGATAAAAACCACGATATTTCCTGACTTGGTATTCATCCATAGCCACTTCATTTTTATTGTCCTGGAATGAACGCTCGATCCAGTAGCGTTGCCGATCCATTTGAATCATCTCCTGAAGCGTTTTTGAGCTTGCTGTGTTGCTTATTGTATAAGTGTAATCCTTCAATGAAGTAGTTTGATTATCTCTACAAATTATTAAATCCCACTGTTTTACTTCGCCCGATTCGTCATCATGCAGCCACACTTTTTTTTGGAATGCCTGAACCTTTAATATGCCTTTGGTTGTACTTCTAATGTCAATATCTTCCCAAAGATTTTCTTTAATGGATTCGGCGATACTTTTTACTGTCACACTCAAAGTTTGTGCCCGTAGTTTTGTGGGCTTACGTCCCTTATTAGACTCTCGCTCAGGGAGTTGAAACAAAGGCTCCTCAAGATAAACGTGAATACTATTACGCATTCGCCCCATGACAACTTCCCCTAATTGATCGAGTCTATTGATGAATTTAAAGCTACTCCCATAAAGTGCATCAACTGCAATGAAATCATATACAATACCTTGCGTTCGGGCTTCCATAACGCTTTCTATTGCGAGTTCAATTTTCGTTTTGAATTCTTGTTCATCTTCGGGAATCCCAGCACGATTACAGCGTTCTTTATCTTCGGTCCAGCACTCAGGGAGGAATAACCGGCAGTCAATCAAACTGTTATATGCTCCGCACCCCAAGGATGAAAAAACCGCAACTTGTCCATTGTCTACTTTACCCCGACACCCGAGCCATTGACGTGATACGCCAACAGAGTGCATACCTTTTTTGACGAATGAACTTTCGTCGATATAAAAACCTATTGGCAGTTCGCTTTTGTTGGAGTAGTCCTTCAGTTTACGATTAGCCCTCAAAGCTATTTCAGTCATGAGCTGATTGTGACACCACGGTGATTTAGAGATGAATTGACGAAGTTGTTCATAATTTACGGCGGGGACGCTTTCTTCGATACGCTCTATATTACCTTTCTCGGAGGTAAATAAACCTCCTGTATACATAGACGCAAGTTCATTTGAATCATGAGTTTGTGTCTTAAATACAGCTTTGAAATTATCTAGAAAACCCAATAATCTATTGGGGATTTGACTTAATAATGCTATATTGTCTTTATGCTCATTAGCAGGTGGGGCTTGGGGTCATTTTCGATCCTTTTTTTTGTTGTAAGTGTTTCTTTTTCATGATTTTACTATACTTCACAACCTTGAAATTTCGACCTCTTTTGAGTGCCTTTTTAAACTCCCCAAAGTAGTATTATTATTTGAAAGGTTAGACCCATCAATATTTCTTAAATAACCTCTGTATGTTGAAATATCCACTCTAATTGGTGGCGAGTAGTTATACTTTGAATATGGAGTTTTAAAATCTGACTTAATATTTCTGTAGTCATTGTCAATCATTTCTATACATGGCCTATAATCGTCAACATAAACACCAAACATTTTGTATAGCTTTTTTGTGTTTATGTAAGTTTTTGAGAGCCATTTGGTTCCAATTAAAGCATCCATCAAAACAGAAAAATGTTTTTTATTTTGATCATCTGTGGATGCTTGATCTTTAATCGCTAACAAGGCTTTTTCTATTTTATTAATTTTTTCTGTGGTATTCCCAAGTGGATTTACACATAGATATACAACATCACGAAAGTATTTAAATGATTTTTCTCTAGGTGCATGATATTCATTGCTAAAAACAGGTTTGTAATAACCACCGGATGAACTTTCAGAAAAATATTCTCCCGTTACATAGCCTAATTCTTGGAAGTCATTTTGAATAGAATAAACAGTAAATTTTGTTTTTCTTCGATCAGAACTCACGTATGTAGTTGTAAGACCAATGATTTTATCAGATACAGTAGGTAAATAAATTTTCACTTTTTGTAAAAGTTTATCAGAATTGTAACCATTGGGGTATGTTTCCACAATGGTGTATGACATAAGATGCTTAGGAAAAGAATTATAGTAATTTATTGAAGGTTGTTGGTTATTATTTTCTAACTTAGTTGATAAACTTAGAGGATATAAAAAAAGCTTATTGTGTGGTTTTTTGTTAGGTGCCAATAATTCCTTAAAGCTATAAGCGTTATTTTTTACATATTCACTTACATGCTGAGAAACCAATTCAACTGGATCGATATCATTGTACGATTTGTTGTACTCAGAATAATCAAAAGAAGTCACATCCGAAAAAGGGACATCAAATTTAAAAATGGTCTTTTTACTTTTAAGCTTTTCTTTATCTATATGCAGATCCAAAGGAATCCATTCTAATTTTATTTCCTGTGAGGAAATACTAAGTCCACGATATGCGTAAACATTTAATTTGACTTCAACCCAAATCTTGTTTAAATCAGAGTCGTATGCGTACCTTAAATTTTGTAAATCTCCATCTGCGTTAAAGCCAGCAGCTTTCAATAAAGTAAACAATAAAATATTTTGATCATAGTAGTTTCCATGTCGAGCTTCAAGGACAGAAATTGCGCTACGCATGGATTTTGTGTACTCCTCAAATTCAATATTTTGTCGTACAAAGTTGAATATTTTCAAAGGATCATGCTCAAGATTTTGAACCAGTAATTCTATTTCAGAATTTGTATCCTCGGGGCTGAGTTCCTCAAAAATACCCGTATAAACGTAATCATCTATAGGATTGCCATTTTCATCTAAATTATCTGTTGCTTTTAAGTTTAAGCAAAATGATAGTATAAATAACAGAAATAGTTGTTTTAACATTTTATTCACTCCCCTCATTATTTGGCCATTGCCTGTAAACAAAGAGCTGTAAGATAAATATCTCCCCAGCTTCCGTTAAGTTCTTGTTTTGAAATTAAATAATTTTTTGCATTATTTAATGCTACTGTGTTCAATGGCATATATAAAATTGCTCCACAGGTATCTAATAAACTGTTATCATAAGAACCATTTGATTGTTGTACAATAGTTTGAATTAAGCTATTGGCAGAAACCAAATTCGACTCTTTTAAAAGATCATAAGCTAAAGCATTTAAGTATACTGAATTAGAACCACCTGCAACAAATGACAGCCCGTCGCCTTGGCTAGAAGCAAAGTACTTGTTGGGAATAGCAATATGATTTAAACTTATACTTTGATCTGAATCTAGTCCGTTAAGTGACTGTAGAGCCAATAATGTCGTGAGCGTGTCAGGCTGAAAGTTAGTGTTTAAACCCCAGCCTGAATCATTGGTTTTTCTAAATAGTAAGAAATTTTTATAATATCCACTTTTTATGTAATTAGAATCTGCTGAGAGAGTAAATAAGATCCGACTCAGTGAGTCGTTATCTGAAGAGTCTTTAGATATTAATGCATTTAAACCTAGATAATAAGACAGATCATATTCACCATATGCATCTAAAGTTTTCAATGCCTCACTTGTTAAGACAAAGTCCAAGTTCTCCTTGTCTTCAACTGACCAGAGTCCATTTGTCATCTGCTTGGCCTTTAACCACTTTAAACCCCTATCAATTGATGCGGCAATCGTGCTTATCGAGGCGTTATTTGAATAATTAATGGTCATCAAATCAGGGTTAGTAATCAAAGATTCCTCACCTTTAGAATCTAAATATGATACAGCATAATAGTAGTCTATATGTGGAGCTGCTTCAGAGTCTGAAAAGGTCGTTAATGATGTACTTCCTATAAACAGGTTTTGAGGGGCGGTAATTGAATTACTAAAAGCCTCTTTTAAGATATTTAATTCAAGCTGATTGTCGGCCCTGTAAACTTTATATTTCGTAGCCTCAGCTAGAGCTCCCCAAGTGAGTTTTACATTGCCATTGTATGTGGGATTAGAAATACTGGTCAAAGCAGCTTTACTTTCATAAAAACGGAATGAACGACTGTTAATAGATTTTTCTCTATTACCATTTGGATCAATAAAATAATAATAAATTAGTTTGTTATCACTAATGTTAATCGAGGTTTCACCGAGGGCAGAAAAGGTGTGTGATTCTCCAGGTACTGGTGGATAACCGTTAGTTGAGTAATAAATAGTATGATCTGGTGCGGCCGTAAGCTCTAATGTTTGTGCACTTGTATAAAATCCGCTTTCTAAATTGGCCACAGTATTAACTAAGCCCTCAAGCAAGTCGTATTTAAGATGATATATATTTTCACCTTCTTCATTGCTGGCAATCAATAAAAAGTCATACGTGCGATAATCTGGATCGCTAAAATCAAATAGAATGCCGTTAGGTGTTAATTGGAAGCTAATAGTAGATTCCTTATATTGATCACCTACTCGCTCCAGCAGCTTTACCGAATTAAGTTCAATTGCACTTGTGAGCCCTGAAAAAGTAAATATGTTCGCTTGAGTTTTATTATAATTATAAATTTTTTCAGTCGATGGTGGGTATGAATCTATTTTTGCAGTGTTTGCTGAAAGATAGGCAGTAACCTGTAAATTTGAACGAACATTAGTAATTAGGTTAGAACTTGTCTGAGTCCCGTCAGACCATAAAACCAATGAATATCCTTCTGGAGGAGTTACAACAACAGACTCTGCATCCAGCCCCTCAAAAACCTCCTGCTCAATTTCTCCCTGAAGTGCGCCATTATTATTATAGGTATTAAATACAACATTGTAATAGTTGCCTGCTCTGAGTGTGAATCCAGAATCAGATGTAAGAACAGTATTGGGCAAAATTTTTATTGCTTTGTTTGTTCCTATTATTCCGTGAGTAGTATTAGAAAAACTTGATGCCGTAATATTTACATCTTCTTTAAGAATCTGGTGGTAATGATTATTTATGGTTTGATTATTTATTTCTAGAGCTAGAACTTGAAGACCTAACAACAGTGTAAATATGTATTTCACGGTTTATTTCCCCTCTAGTTTTTGTAAAATAGATTGTATCTGTTTTTGGTTGTTTTCGATGCTGTGATCGAGTTTATCTTTGAGTGTATTATTCTCTTTTTTGAGCTCGATGATGTAGAGGCTGAGTTCTTCAATTTTTTCCATTTGGGCTGACATGACTTTGGCCATATCGAGGCCGTCTTTTGCGATGTCCGCAGCTGAGGGCACGCCGGGCAGGTGTTTGTGTTCTTTGATATGGTTTGCCATTTCCGCAATGGTGGGGAGTTGATAGTCATCGGCAAAAACGTAATCAGGCCAGGCCGACTGAAGCTGGACATTCACTTCATTAGTGCGAATGCCATTGGTAACGCGGAGCTCACCATTGATTTGGAGCTTATTATTATCAAACTCACCGTAGATGAGGGGGGTTGCTGTCGCATTATTGTCGATATAGAGTTTGTTAGAACCGGTTTCGTTGGCTCCAACATTAAAACCGATAAAAACATTATTTGAACCAGTTAAATTATGGTACCCTGCACTTACACCTAAATAAGTATTTTGAGAACCGATCGTATTTTTCCAGCCTGAAGTATGGCCGATAAAACTATTACCAGTTCCCTCAGCATTAAAACGTCCCGCTGCACGCCCTATAAAGGTATTTAAGTTTCCTTGATTATCATAACCCGCATTAACCCCCATGAATACATTATAATCACCTTCGGTACTATTTTGACCTGATTGTGAACCAACAAAAGTGTTTTCTTTACCATTGACATTTAGGTAGCCAGACTGTTTCCCTATATATGTATTGTGATTTTGTTTACTTCTCTCACCTGCAGCATAACCAATAAATACATTAGCATTACTCGTCTGATTATCTCGACCAGCATTCGAACCTAAATATGTATTGTTAGTCCCCGTAGTGTTGGAGAACCCCGCAGAAAACCCGATAAAAGTGTTATAATCTGCACTTGTATTTCTGTCACCCGCAGAACGACCAATGAAGGTGTTTCTAAAACCAGTGGTATTATTTTCACCTGCACCACGCCCGACAAAAGTATTTTCATAACCATTACTATTGCTGACCCCTGCTGATAAACCTAAAAAAGTATTATGGTAACCAGTCGTATTATTTAAACCAGAATTCAAGCCAAGAAATGTGTTGTAATAGCCAGTCGTATTACGATGCCCAGAGTTTTTACCGATAAAAGTGTTGTACCTGCCAGTGGTATTATTTTGACCAGCTAAATTACCTATAATTGTGTTAAACTGTGATACGTGAATCGAAATATCATCCAAATAAACCTTATCATCATCATTTCCACCTTCACATTCAAAGCGAATTCTTGATAAATCAGAAAAAGTATAAGACGAATCAATCAAAATCACTTCAGCATCTGTGAAACTACCATTGGTAAAATCATTGAGGTCAAAAGATTTCACCACGACCCAGTTTACACCTCCATCCGAAGAATATTGAAGGTTAAAATGTTGCGTGCCCGTGAAGCTTCGTACGTAATACTTGAAATGAATTCTCAGCTTATGATAATGTTTATCTGCCAAATTCATATTACTTGTGAACTGCGTAAAGGAACTAGCTGTATTATCTTGTATTTTTAAACTTCTTGTACCGCTGTAGACATAACTTGCATTAGTAACTAATCCACAATCTGTCCCACCATCACTATAATTTCCAAAAGTACCGTCTTCAAAATCATCGAAGTAGAGAAGTTTCCAGGATGTATTGAGTTCAGTTTCGTCAATTATCGCATGAGCTGAAAGTGCTGTGAGTAAAAGAAGTAAGTAGCGCATTATTTATTCTCCAATTTTTGCAGGCGTTCGAGAATCGAGGGCAGAAGTTCTTTGGTGATTTCAGTGTTTTCGCTTTCTAACTTTTGATTCTTCTTTTCGAGCTCGATGATGTAAAGGCTGAGTTCTTCGATTTTTTCCATTTGGGCTGACATGACTTTGGCCATATCGAGACCGTCTTTTTCGATTTGCGCTGCGGAGGGCACGCCGGGCAGGTGTTTGTGTTCTTTGATATGGTTTGCCATTTCCGCAATGGTGGGAAGTTGGTAGTCATCGGCAAAGACATAATCTGGCCAGGCCGACTGAAGCTGGACATTTACTTCGTTTGTACGGATGCCGTTGGTAACGCGAAGTTCTCCATTGACTTGGAGCTTATTATTATCAAACTCACCATAAATGAGGGGCGAAGTTGAATTGGAATTTTCAATGACAAGTTTATCGGAAGCTTGAGTATATGAGGAACCAGCATTAAAACCGATAAAAACATTGTTATAGCCATTATTATTAGAAGCGGATGCATGACCAAGATATACGTTGTGATTTCCAACTATATTATTAATACCTGCTGCACTACCCACAAGTACATTAGCGAAGCCAGTGGTATTTTTAAAACCGGCATAACGCCCTATAAAGGTATTGCTACGGCCTGTTGTATTATAATAACCAGCAGTTTTGCCTACACAAGTGTTAGCGAAGCCTGTAGTATTTTGTCGTCCAGAGTCATGTCCTAAAAACACATTTTCATTGCCTTTATTATTAAATCCCGCATTAACTCCCATGAGTAAATTGTAACTCCCTTCGGTACTATTGTAACCTGATTGAGACCCCACAAAAGTGTTTTCTTTACCGCTTACATTTAGATATCCTGAACTTTTACCTACATATGTATTGTGCCCAAGTTTGCTTCTCTCGCCTGCGGAAGAGCCAATAAACACATTGTTACTACTCGTCTGATTATCTTGACCAGCCTTAGTACCTATATATGTATTTTTAGTCCCAATAGTGTTGGAAAACCCTGAATAAAACCCAATGAAAGTATTATAATCTGCGGTTGTATTTTTATCGCCAGCGGAAAGACCAATGAAAGTATTCCTGTAACCAGAAGTATTACTTTCACCTGCACCGCGACCAAGAAAAGTATTTTCAAAGCCGGTACTATTACTGACCCCTGCTGATAAACCTAAAAATGTATTTTGATGACCTGTGGTGTTTTCCAGTCCTGCATTGAGGCCGATAAAAGTATTGTTATATCCAGAAGTTGTATTTTTTCCTGAGGCTACACCAAAAAAACTATTCATATCTCCAGTGGTAAGACTTACACCTGAATTAGTGCCGTATTTAGTATTGCTTTGTGCGAACAAACAAAGGGGGGTAAAACTCAAAATTAGTAGGGGTATATATTTTTTCATTGTCATAGCCTTAAAATATAGTAATAATTAAAATAATGGAAGATATTATAACTATTTACGAAACTGGCTACACAGATCTGTCGTTGTAATAACAATTTTTACAACAAATTAATAATTAAATGATTTATGAGGTTATCGGAGATGGGAGGATTGAAATAGTGCCAAGCGGGAGCTTGGCGATCCCAGGGGGAAGAAAGGTTTGAACACAATTGCCAAGTTGGAGCTGGGCGGTCCTAGGGGGGAGGAAGGTTTGAACACAATTGCCAAGTTGGAGCTGGGCGATCCCAGGGGGAAGAAAGGTTTGAAACCAATTGCCAAGCGGGAGCTTGGCGATCCCAGGGGGAAGAAAGGTTTGAAACCAATTGCCAAGCGGGAGCTTGGCGATCCCAGGGGGAAGAAAGGTTTGAAACCAATTGCCAAGCGGGAGCTGGGCGGTCCCAGGGGGAAGGAAGGTTTGGACGCACGCTAAAGCGGTGGACTACATACTTTTGCCCGTAGTTGAAAAAATTGTGGAGGTCGTTTTATCACATAAACTATGGATGAGAGAATAATTTTCACTAAAAACCTTGTTTTTGTCTTCTCAATAAGTAATTTCCCACAATTAATCTAAGAGACAGAAATGAATTTCCCCAAGCCCCATCAAGGACTCAGTCAGTTTAATGCTGGCGACGAAGTGAAACGCCTTGGCTTCACCCTTCCTGAAGAATCGTATTACGAAGTTATCGAACCGAACAATGATCTCGTCCGCAGTTTAGTGACTGGGGAAGAGTCGTGTTTAAGTGGAAGTTATTTTCTCAGTTTAGAAGATGCTGAACTCTTACCTGAGCAAGCCATTGATTTAGAAGAGGCAGAGGCTGGTGAAACTTATTATCATGCTCATACTGGCATCACTTATCAAGTGGCTCAAAATCAAGCCAACTCAGATACCGTCAATATGATTAACCTTGAAAGTGGCGACCAGAGCCTCTTCCCTCGCTTGGGCAATGCGCAATTTTATAAGTGCTAAACCTCGTATCACTTCCCTTTACCACCCAATTTCACTAGCATTCCTAAACCGGTCAAGAAGCTCAAAAATAAGAGTAAGCCACTTGAACTGGTGTTGGAGCTTTTGATGCTTTTTGTTTTCTCGGAAGTTTGGAACTCCACAATCAAGGGTTCTTCTCGATCAATGAGCATTTCTCGATGAAATTCTAAGTGTTTCCCGTGCTTAGGTAGATTCACGGCTAGTGCTTGCACTCGTTTACGAGCTGCCTTTTGGCGTGAGAAGATTTTTTCACCAATACTTCCCAAAGCCGAAGAATCATTCTCTTTTAAGCTCTGCTCTAATTCCCTCACATCACTTACTGAGTAATTTTTATTAAACTGCAAGTCTTTGCCCGCGAGCAACAAGTTTTCACGACGGTTATTAATCGCCATTTGTGCCTGAGTTCGCCAAAGTCGATTTAATTGCATCTTGGCATCTTCTTGCTTGCCTTTGTCATCTAAACTTTCCTCAACCACCTGCTCCAACTGGATTCGGGCTTCCACATTTCGACCCTGTTTACTGAGTTTCAGCCCCTCGTCAATACTCTTCTTATTATACGCTTGCCCTTGCTTGCTGACAAAATATTGATCTTCAAGATCTTGAGCACTCACTAAGTTGGCAATGGCGTAGGACTCGAGGTATTTCATATTGCCCGTAAACTTATCATACTTATGATTCTCAGGCATAAATAGATTCCAGCGCACTTGATTCAGAGGCAGGTCAAAAGCAGGCCCCACAAGCTTATTTGAACTTTGATTTTCATTGATGTAAAGAATATCAATTGTCACATCTCTTACTTTTGCACTCTTAGGTCTCGATTTAAGCGGAATCAGCACATGATCTGCACCTTGCATTGGGCGTACAGTTTCCTGATCAATATTCACATTGACCAAGCGTGATTTTTTAGGTAGAACGAGTTTGAGGTAGGGTTTTGTTCCAGGATCCAGAACCACTTTCAAGGAAGATATTTGTGACGCATCTATCCCCACTTGAGTGTTGATCTGTACAGATTTAATTTCTGCTGGTAAACTCTGAGCTAAGGACTTCACCTCTAGCTTCACTTTCATGCGACTCTCGGAACTTAAGCTCTTAAAGCAGGCTTTTGAATTGGCAATATCTTTGGGACTTCTCAAGCTATCGATTTCACGGAAATCAATTTTCTTTATGCCCTGCTGATTTTCATATTTCAAAGAAATATTTGACGCCGCATAAAAAATTAGATGTCCCATTTGTCGTGAGGCTCCCACAAGTTTGAGGGGGCTGATTTCCATCGACTTATCACGCAATTCCTTTTGCCAGTTAATTTCGAAGCTTAACTTACCAATTTGCGGGCTCAGCAAATCCAGTTCCCAATTCTTCTTATCAATTGTTCTTAAGCGCGCAATATTTTTGCCGCGAATATCTAAGTTATCTAAAGCTTGAGCACTGATAAACTTCAAAGTTTTCACAGGAGAATTTTCGATGTGCACATCCATTTTCATCATGCCTTTCACTAAATTATCTTCGAGGCGCATCGTCTGCATATATTCACATTGACGGCTCGCTTCTAAACTCTTTTTCAAGAAAGTCACTTCCCAGTCTGAAGTCAAGAGTCGTAAATTTTGACTGCCATCATCGAGTTGCTTGGGAGTTGAGGTATTTTGACTCTCTAAAAGTTCTAGCTTAAAACCTTTCTCAACCGTCACTCGCAGAGAACCCGTTTGGCGTCCACCACCCATGAGGCTAATTTGAGGAACTCGAGGTTTTAGAGGGATCTCTGGTACGATTTTGACTAAAGATAACTGCACCTTTAATTGACCGAGGAGTTTGGCATTTAAAAACAAGCTCAATAGCTTATCTGTTCCATCTTCTTCCACATCCCAGTAGGAGAGACTTTCGCATTGCACATTCTCTACTTCGTAATCTTGCGGAACTCGCAACTGGAGTTTAAACACTCCACTCTTCTTGACATTAACTTGTAAGTTCGAATTTAAACTGAGGCGATTGGACGATAAATGAAACTGGTGATCTCCATAAAGACTATACTCCGCATTCACTTTCGAAAGCGATAGGCTTAAGCTTGGTTTTTCTGAACTAAATTGCCAGGCAGACAAATCGGATTCGGGTTCAGTCGCAAAATCAATTTGAGGACGTCCTGATAATTTTCGACAGTTTTTTGGATCTTCCACTCGCATGGCCATGCCCAACTTAGATGCAACAATCATGCGACCCCGAACCGATCGCGCCCCTTCTAAATGAGCTAAATGAACCTGAACTTTTTGCGGAAGTCGCAAATTAGTTCGTCGGCTAGTGATTTTGAAGGAGATATTTTTCTCGTTCTCACTATTGGGGAAAATCAGTTTTAAATCTCGTTTCTTCGCATCGTAATCCCATAATACTTTCTTTTTAGAATCTAGACTTTCCACTGACTCTAACTGCCAGTGCTCTGGCATGACTAAGTTCACTGAAGGTAAAATCCCATTCATTAAGCGTAAACGGTAGTTCTGCTCTAAACTCAAGACTCCCTCTGAGGCGATCAGTTTCACTTCTTGCTCTGCGTAAAAATCTGGCTGGGTCAAATTCGCGTCGAGAGTTTCTCGAACAAATTCTTTAGGCATTACCCCCACAAAGCTAAACTCACAGGATGCAGCTAATTCCTTGCGGAGAAGCATTTCTTTACTAAGGGCTTGCCAAGCTTGCCCTGGTAAAGATAACTTGACGCGCTTCACCACTGAATTAGGCAAAAAGTTCCAATCAAACTTCAATTTTTCGCTGAAATAAGCCTCTTCATTTTTTAACTTGGCTTGGTTCTCTTTACTGTAAGCCACCGCCTGAATCACATAGCTATATTTGAGCTTCATCCGACTCACTTTTTCATTGAGAGTTAAACTCAAGGCTCCTGATGGATGCAGACGACTTTTCGCCAACTTTTCATCAAAAATCAAATCACTCATAATAGGCGCCCATTTAAAACCCTGCTTAGATTTTATCCTCTCGGGAATTAAGTGAAACACATCCCCTTTGACGCCACTTAAAAAAGCCTCTACTTCAACATTTATACTGTGGTAAGAAGACTTATCTATACTCAAGTTCACATCTGCTTCTGAGAAGGCTTTGGGAAGAGGAATCGGCAAACATTTGATTGGCTTCACCTTCAACTCTTTTGCTTCAGCATCAGAGATGGGACTCAAGCAAAGACTGATCAGCAACAGGGAGGCAGCTGACTTGGTGAACAAAGCTTTGAGGTGACGTCCAGAAAACAAGGCAAGGCTCGCACCAATCAATAAGGGCAAGAAACTTAAATAAACTAACTCGCCATAAGACCAAGTTTGCACCGTGTAACTGACAATCACAAACGCCACTCCCAATAAAAGTGCCTGTCTTTTAATAAAGGCAGCTAGGGCTAATACTCCTGCCACTAACAACATTAAGTAATGATTGATTTGCGCTCCGCCAGAACTCACTTGACTCAAAGTTTCAACTTGAGCTTTTATGTAGGGCTGAGCTAACTCTTTGAGAGACATACTCCTAAAAGTATACACTTCCTGTGGCAACTGAACCCCATGATGAACTTCGATACGTATAGTGGACATATAGACACAAGTAAAAACTCCCGCAAGTAAAATAATAATGACTCGAATCATGCCCGCTTTACCTTTAAAGACTGGGAAGAAACTTAAACAAAAACAAGCGATCATCACAATGAATAAACTTGGGAGGTGAAGTCTTTTCATCACGCCCTTGAGAGAATCAAGCCAGCTGGATTTGCCGCCTCGTTCATAATGCCCTTGAGGTAGAATATTACTTTCAATATTGCTGAGAATATAATCTTTGGGCAAGTTCAGCTCCCACTCAGAGTGAAGCGTAACTGCATCCACTTGCGGAGCACTTAAATTGAGATCTTCTGCCAAGTCCAAGGCCTTTTGTTTGCTTGTCCAAGTCAACTCAACTTTCAAAAGCTTATTGGGATCTGTATTGCGCTTTAAGGGAATCAATAATTTCTCGCCATCTGCAATAACTTGAACGACCTCACCTTCCACAAGACAGCGCCCCAAGAAGCTGCCCTCTTTCATCATCAGCGTCAAAAATTGTTTATTGCGATTCCCCACCATAAACGTCGCTTTATGGCTCGCTGAACCATCTTCAAGCAAAGTACTTTTTAGCACGGAACTCGCTATCACATTGCCTAATAAATCCACGTCATCTAATACATTCAGTTTCACCTTAATGCGATGCGGAGAAGCCGTGTAGCGAAAGACGTCGATGAGTGGATTTGAATGCAATAATTGATATGCCTCAGGCAAAAGCTTTTCTTCAATCTGAAAAACTGCGTCCTCTGAGCTGAAACTTTGACTTCTAATCGTATTGGAGCCACTTAAGGTGATGTAGCCGCTCTCACTTTCCGCATTCAGAAGACTCACTCCCCCACAAGTTAATTCCGCATCCTTAAAATTACTGGGCAAGTCGTAGCTGAGTAAGAGGTTGTAATTCCCCGAAATTCTTTTGTTTAAAAACACTTCATAAGTTCCCTCACTCATTTTTTTGAGCTGTGGTCGGTGATCACCTTCAATCTCAGGGTTTTTAATTTCTTTGGGGATGGCCAGTAAGAGGCTATTTGTGGGTGCTGCCGAAATTTTCATGGTGAATAATGAACTCACATAAACTGCACTTTCCCCTAAGGAATACATGTGCAAGGCTTCCGCTTTTATGCGAGGCTTTAATTTTTTAACACTGAAATTTGTTCCCCAGCCAAACTCTCTAAAACGCCAAGTGGATTGTTGATTTTTAACGCGTTGGGCAACGGCCTCTTTGGGCAATTCTAAGAGTCCCTTGACTTCTTTGAGTTCCACCGCAAAACCTTCAATCGCCCCCACATTTAATAAACCGCGTTGCGAACGCACATCTAGGCAAGTCACACTCGGATATTCTAAATCTTCGCTCCACGCCTTAACAGCACGTTCTTGCTCAATCGTAATATTATGACTGCCGCGCACCTCAGGTAAACGCACTCGCAAGACTCTATGCCCGTCAACTTGCTCGATTTCATAAGAGCTGACCCCTTTAACGGAAACAGGAATGAAATCTCCCTGCAAGCGAAAACTCAATTCATTCAATGGCGCTTCACGAACATCCAGTTTAAAACTCGACAAGTGGCGCACGTCATTTTCTTGAACAAATAAGTCGTGATTTGAACTCACATCGACGACTGGAGTAATCGCTTTTAGTTTTAAACCCAGCTTAATGGGCAAACTTGGGAAAGTATAAAGTTGCGCGCCCTTATTTGTTTTATTCTCCACGCGAATTAAGCCCTCGGTACTGGTGGTGATCACTTTAACGGGAATCATTGACCGCATGTATAAGTCACCCGAACTCTTAAGGACATTTTGCGGAATGGGCAAAAGTAAATGGTGCTCAGAAGGAACTTTCTCTACACTGATTTCCCCCTTGAGACGAACATTGATTTTTCTGTGTTCTTTAGGGCTCTGCAAGACCAAGAGTTTCACCCCTCCCTTGACTTCTTCTTTGACCTCAAAGCCTTCGGCCACGACATTTGTCAGGACAAAGCTATTGGGAACTTCAAAAACCAGCTCTTTACGTGCTCCCTTAATCACCGACCATTGATAAAGCGCATCTAACTGCAAAGCTCCCGAAACCACAAGAATTTGTGATTTGATTTTGACCACATCCAAAGCTTTGCTCTCAACTTTCTGTGCTTCCACTTGTTCCCAAGAGAAGGAAAAACCCTGCTGTAAAGGCAAGTTACCAGAGAAAATATTTTGATTATTTTCTCCTAGATCTGCTTTAATATCGACACCATTAAAGGTCATTTTCTTTAAATCTGTTGAATAGGCTAAGGTAAAAGGGCGCAAGGCTTGCATGGGTAGACTCATTCTTTGAGTCTTGTAGTTTATCCCATGCTTCTCTACTGATCCCTGATATTGAACTGTGTATTTCAGCGGCTTAACATTAGCTTTTAATTGCAGGTAATAGCGGTTTTTCTCGCGCGTCATTTCAAGGTCTTTATGATAGCTAAAGCTTTGAATCGACATGCCGCCGCCCAAGTCAAAACGATGACCTTTCATTCCGCTAATGAGGTATTCCGCCTCTATGTGGAATTGTTGTTCTTCAATGCGAAAATCGAGCTTCTGCACCGTCAGTTTATTAGTGATTTTTTCATCCTGACTCCAAGGCCAATAGGCATGGACATTTAAACAGAAACATAAACTGATCAATAAAAAAATTAACCTTTTCATCTCTTGACTCCTTTTATTAAAAATTTGATATTAGTACAAAGACTGACAGCGAATGATGAGGTCTTTAAATTCTTGAATCTTTTGATCTTGGGGGCGCTCTAGAAGAATTTTATCCACTTCGGCCGCCAGTTGATCAAAACGCAATTCACCCTTGCCATTATTTTTCAAAAGGCGTGCAAAAGTGGCCGCACACCAAGCTAAACGCATCGAGCTTTGGCTTTCGGGGAAGCTCACATTTTGCTGAGCTTTAATCTCTTTATTGATCTCGGTGACCAACTCGTTTTCTAAGTTTTTATAGCGTAAGTTTACCGCACCTAACTTAGCCTCTTGGGTATTTTCATTGACCACTAGTTCATAGAGTGCCGTTACACTTTGACCCGCACCAATTTCACCCGCATCCACTTTATCATTGCGGAAGTCTTTATTCGCTAAGCGACGTTTTTCATAACCTAGTAAGCGATAGGACCGCACAGCCTGTGGATTAAATTCCAGTTGGATTTTTACATCCCTCGCAATTGTCTTGAAGGAAGCCTCAAAATTATTCACCAGGATATCGTTCATTTGTTCTTTACTATCGCCAAAGTAATAAACGCCATCGCCCTTGTTGGCTAGGGTCTCCAAAAAGCTATCATCATAATCTTCAGAACCAACGCCGATCACTGTATTGCCAATGCCTTGCTTGCGATACTGACTCACGGTTTTGAGAACTTCTTGAGCTTCTTTCTCGCCCAAACTTGCGATCCCATCTGATAACAAGATGACCCGATTCACTGCGCCACTGCGGAAATTTTGTGCCGCTAACTTATAGGCCTCTTCAATGCCTACACTTAAGTTGGCCACGGTTCCCGCTTCAATATTTTTCACCGCCGTTTCAAGTTGAGAATGATTGCTAGCGGTGATCCGATTCGCCAGGTTTGTCACCCCGCCCTCACAGCTCAAAATTGTCACTTCATCATCCTGATTCATTGCCTTAAACATATTGGGCAAAGTCTTTTGAATCAGTGGCAAGCGATTTTCGGCGGCCATGGAACCACTATTATCAATCACAAATGTGTATGAGCCTGGTTTCTGTGAATCAGCCCCCAAACGTTGTCCCTGAACACCCACTCTCAGCAACTTAACACCTGCGTAAACTTTGTGATCACTCAATTCACTATCGATCTTAAATGCTTCTTTCTTGGGCACGCTATAATGATAATCAAAATTATTAATAAATTCTTCAATTCGTACATGGCTCGCTTCTACTTTGCGACCTGCGCGAATTTCAGATCTTGCTGCCGTATAACTCGCCGTATCCACATCAATTGCAAAAGTGCTCAAATTGGTCTCTTTGGCATCAATCATCCCTTCAAAGAACAAGGGCGAAGGCAAGGCAACTGATGGGAGATTTGATTGCTGGCTTTTTAGTTGCTTGAGTCGTTCTCTAGCTTTTTGAGATTCTTTTTTCTTTTCTTGAGCTCGTTCATTAACTTGCTCCAAGTGTGAGGCTATCTTACTATTTTGTTCGGGTGTGTTTTTAATGACTAAACGATTGACCGATTCTACAAAGTCTACCTCAGATCCAGCGTCAAACTGAAAGCCCTGACTTTCTAGGTACTTGCGATAATCCCCTCCATTTTGAGCCACCTCTTCATGTACCTCTATCGAGACATCAAGAAACCTCACTTCCATTGTATCTAAAGGAATGCTTTTATCCGCTAGAATATAGGCGTGTTCTGTTCTTTTGAGTTTAAGTCCTTGCTGTTCTGCTAATAATTCAATGGCTTTCTGTGCTGGGACATCGTTAAGTTTTAAGCTAACGCCTGCCTCTTGTTCTTCTGATTCTTCTATGAGGGCTTCATCTCCAAAAGCATCTTCTTCGCCAAAAGCATCTTCTTCGTCAAAGGGTGCAGTTGCTGGTACGGAGTTACCATCCACTCGTAAGATAATATTTAGGCCCTCACCCGTGGGATCATTGAGCTTTGACAATTCTTTGATTTTACTAACCGCTGAATCAAGACTCTCATCCTTGAGTTCGAGGGCATCTATCACAATTCTCTGATCGTAGTCATCTTCTTTTTCTTGCGATGAAAAACCGAGCGCTTGTGAGGGTTCATACGTTGACTTAGGTATTGCGTAAGTCTTTTTCTTAATGCTAATACCACCGCTAACGTGAATCTCTTCATCACCAAAACTGTCGTCAAAGCCGCCATCAGCAAAACCATCGTCCGCGAAACCAGAGACATCTCCGACGGCATCCTCATCTGGCACCAATAACTCGACTTGACGCTCTATTCGAGCGATTTCAGTATCTTTTTTGCCAACGGTATTTTTCAGTTCATTAATTTCCCCATTGGCTTCATCGAGGTTAAGCTCTAATTCTTCGGCCTTAACTTGGTATTCTTCGAGTTTTTCTTTCATAGCTCGCAACTGAGCTGATTGGCCTTTGCTATCATCGCTAAAGATATCCACGTCTTCATCACCACTTTTCTTAGCTTTCGCCATTTTAGAGCCACCATATTTCTTTAATGCCGGTTTTTTTGCGGATCGCGCAGAATACATTTTTGAAGACTGCATTGGCGCAGAAGAAGGTCGAACATCCATTGATGAACTATCTACTTTTTCACTTGCTACCGCCGAATCATAGACCTCAAAACCAGCCTCTACGGGTGGCGGTGGCGGTGGCGGTGGCGGTGGCGGTAATTGGCCACCTTTTGTAGCGTCCATGTCAGCTTGCATACTTGATACATTCGAATATCTATCCGCACTTAATTCCGCAACACGTTCTTCCAGCTCCATTTTCTCCATTTCTACTTCTAGCAGTTGCTGCTTGTAATCATTATAGCGACTTTTTGCAACTGCTTTATCTCGTGCTGTTCCTAGTGAAGGCAAAATCATGGCACTTAAAATAAAACCAACGACAAGTAAAGCTGCTAGGGCTGCCCAAGGGAACCTCCGAGTTTGTTTACCTTGACTTGCCAATCTACCAAGGTCCGTTTCTTCTTTTGCGCTTTCCGCAATTTTGGGGTTCTCCAATTTTAACTCGGCCGCCCAAGCCAATTTGCGAATTTCGCTACGCTGATTATCGCCTAGGCAGAGATCTTCTTCTGTGACCGCGGCTTTTGATTTTTGGAGTGCCATAGAAAGTGCCAAGTATTCATCCATACATGATTCACAGTCGGCTAGGTGATGGTGAATTTCATCGGCAAAATCTTGCTTCAACTCATCAAAACAGAGTGCTGGCAAGAGCTTTGAAATTTCTTCACAATTTTTGATATTATTATTCATTTGAGCACCTCGCTCATTTCCGATTTAAGTTGACCCGAAATTTTCCTCAAGGTCCTATGTAAGATCACTCCCACGTGACTGACTTTTATATCCATTTCCTCGGCAATTAATTGGTAGCTATATTCGCGATACACACGCAGTTGAAAAACTCGCTGTTCTAATTCATTCAACTTATCAACTTCTTCTTTCAAATTGGCTTTCATTGTCTTCATCTCTAATTCCCGTGAGGGCGTGTGCACATCGTGAACTTCTTGCTGATGTTTGACTTCGCTTTCATATTTTCGTTTGAGTTTCTCTTTACGAAGTTCATCCATGATTTGATTGTAAACGACGCGAAATAACCAGGCTTTTGGCTTCTCGATTTTCTCGTCCTTATCGGTACAGAAACGCAAGTACTTTATAAAGGCATTTTGTGCTGCATCACGCGCCTGCTCTAAATCACTGCAGAGTGAAAAGCCATAGGCAACGAGGGGACGTTCCAACTGCGCCATTAAAGCTTCTATTTCTTCGGCTTGCACCATATTAATTTTTACTCATCATTTATCCTGTTGATCTAAAGCTAAGACGTAGAAGTGCCTGCTTTATTACAAGCTTTTCAAAAAAAACTGAAAAAAGTTTCTTTTTTCTTTCTAAGTTCTTAAAAGCTACTGAGTAAAAAGAACAAAAAACAACTTTACGCGTGAAGAGTAGAAGAATTTTACGTGAATTAATCAGTTTAATGGCTTTCTTAGCGACAAAGCCTACTAAGGCTTCCCTCTTTACGGATAGAGATCAAATATTTGATTGAAATCGCAATTTTTTCATCATTGCTTCATCGCTTTATCACAAAGTGTCACTGGTAAAACTTTGCAAATCACGATAAGATTAAATCAGCGTGTTCGGGAGATTATAACACAATGGGAGTTCTTTTTATGGATATCAGATCAAAATTTTACGCTTTATTTATCGCCTTAGTCATTAGTTCAACGACTCAGGCGGAGATTTCATCTAAAACAGATAAATACTTATCAATACTCATCAAACGTCCAAGTTCGGATTACCTCTTTGATAAATTCTATAGTTCATGGCTCGAGAACGCCACAGGAGCTGACCTCGAAAAATTCTTAGATCAAAAGTTTGAAGAAACAAAAGAACCCATCTACAAACAGATCAAGGCCTATTACCTAGAAGCAGAAGGAAGCAATGGCGACGCTTTAGATATCTATAATGAAATCATCGCCACACAGAATTCCGCTTCACTACTTTTCCGCCGCGCTAAGCTTCAGGTAGGAACTCTAGAATTCGAAAAGGCCATTGCCGATCTCAAGGCTGCTAGCGAATTATCGAGCAAAGAAAAGTTCACGATTCAAATCAACAAGCTTCTAGGCAAAATTTATATCCGCGATGAAAAAAAGGAGCTCGGCCAAAAAGTCTGGCTCGACATGGCTGAAAAGAGCGGTGACGAAGATCTACTCGAAGAAATTATTGAGCTAATGATTGATGAAGGGCTTTTTGCCGAAGCTCGCAAACAGATTAAAAAGCTCTTAACACAGACAAAAGACAAGCATAAACAAGTCACCCTCACCCTACGCTTAGGTGATATATATCGTACCCAAGGCAACAAAAGTGAAGCTCTAAAAAAATATTCCGAGACTCTCGATAAAGTCGGCACGGGATCTTGGCTCGAAAAAGAAATTCTTTCTCAAATCGAACAGGTCTTTCGTTCAGAGGACAATTTACATGGTTTAGCAGAGTACTACGCTCAGGTGGTCAAAGATAAGACGAACAATATAGAAATACTCAAACGCCAAGCCACCCTGCTTTTCGAACTCGACGACAAAGAAAAGTCACTGAAAGCTTATCAGCAAATCGTTAAGCTGACTCCCATGAGCAAAGAAAACAAAGAAGTTTACGCCCAGCAGCTGAGTCGATCGAAAAAATTCAAAGAAGCGCTAGAACTCGTCCAAGCTTTGATTAAACAATACCCCGACGATCAAGAACTTTATATTTCCCAAGCCAAACTCTACCATGAGCTCAAAAACAAACAGCAATGCTCGGCCTCACTCTTTACTTATATTAAAAAGGACAAAGAATCCGAGTATTCATTTATGCGCGCTGCCAACCTACTGCGCAACTTCGAGCTCAAAGACGAAGCCAAAAAAGCTTACCTTGCGCTCATCGCAAAATATCCCGAGAGTCGCGAAGGACGCATGCTCAATGCTTTGAACCTTTATGAATTGGACGAAAAAGAAGCTGCGCTCAACGAATACGTCAACTTAGGCAAGACAGAGCAAATTGGTGAGATTCAACGTTTGATTAGCACGCTCAACACACTCAAAGAAAACGAAACGGCTTTCTCTATCCTAAAGGCTCAACACGAGAAGTTCAAAAATAATTACAAGTACAACGAAATCCTTTTGGCTTCCGCTAACTCACTGAAAGACACTAAAGTTGCCGATCAAGCCGCACAACTCATGCTCGATTCGGCTGACAGCATTGCTGATATTAGCAAAGCCTGTAGTAACATCATTTTTGCGGCTAAAAAAGCGAAAAAACTTGCACAAGTCCTCGAAAACCTAGAAGAAAAAGCTGATCTATCTGACAAAGAAACAATTTTACTCTCTGCTATTTACGATCAATCAGATGAAGTCGACACGGCATTTGAAATCATCGAGACAAAACTTCAGCAAAACCCACAAAATGAATTGTTTCTCGAGCAAAAACTGAACTTAAGTAAAAAACACCGAGAATGGGATGCGGCCATTGCCACTCTCACCGCCATCACTCAGCTCTCGCCCAAACACAAAGCAACCCGCATCAAAGACCTCGTCATCCTTTCACTAAAAGCGGAAAAAACTGAGGATGCCTTAAAGTGGATTGCGGTTTGGAAAAAAACATCAGCTAGCTCCACCTCTCCTTATATCCAGGAAGCATCGATTTATCGCAACAAAATGGATTACGATAAATCTAGCGAAGTCTTGAAAAAGGCCATGTTCAAATTCCCCGAAAACAAGACTATGCCGCGTTTGCTTGCTCAAGACTTAAGTACTTCTGGCAAAACGAAAGAAGCCAAAAGTGTGTACTGGCGCATGGTGAATAAAACGGAAGATCTCGCCGAAAAGCTCGGCCTCGTACGCTCAATCATTCAGCTTTCACAAAATGATGATTCCATGGGAGAACTCACACAAAAGCTCCAAGGTCGCCTAGAAAATAACCCTCAAAGTATTTTCCCTCCACTCGCCCTAGCCGAGCTGCATCGATCCTCTGGTTATTACGAAGACCGCAGAAAATTTTTATTGAAAGCCACTGAAATAAAACCCAATGATATTGGCTTACTCCGAGAAATCGCGCGAATTGAAGAGGAAGAAGGTCAGTATGACCGCGCCCTAGAAACCATCAAAAAAATCATCAGTTTAGATAAAACTAATAAACAAGATTCTCTCTTGGTACAATTCTACATGCGCAATGGTGAAGAAGAATTGGCCTTTGAACAAATTATTGAGAATGCGGGTGGCAAAAACATGCCTGTGGAGGACGTTGTGAGCACTAGTATCTCACTCATTAAAAGTCGCTCTGAAAAAACTGTTGAATTCATCAGACCTTATTTATTGCAGCACCCCGATGACTACAGAATTTCTTTTCTCTACGCAATTGCTTTGGAAGAACAGGATTTAACCGTCGATACGGCGCTTGCGTTCTTAAATGTACTCAAAGCCTCCAAAGAAGTTTCAACACCCAAAAAACCAGCTCAGACAAACACCAATCCTTACGGCTATAGTTCTCATGCCTACTACAAAGAAATGGCAGAGTACCTTCCCCAAGAAGCGATTGACCTCGTCAAAAACAGCAACTCCGTACATAACACCTACTCCTACAGACGCAATAACCGAAGACAATACGTCTTTTCTCCTTTTGGCAATCAAGCTGGTTTCCCTATGCCAAAAAAATTGGAAGAGGTCGAGCAATTTATCATGCCTCACCTCTCGACGATTTACCAAGGGCTTGAAGAAAATGAACAAAATGAAATCGCTGAAAAGCTCGATGAAATGGGCATTAAGTATTCCACGCTCAAACTCAACGTTTTTAACCAGCGTAATCGCCAACAAAACCAAGTCGAATTATGGAGTAAGTTTGCTGACGATTATAAAGGGGATAAGACTTTTGAAGCCTTGTACGCCTACATGCTTAGCATGCAAGTACGCACCCTCGAGGACTTCAACGCTCACTTTGAAAAAGTTAAAACCATCAATGAGATCCTCGCTGTCAATATGATTGTTAATACAGCCCGTAAAAAAGTTGAACTCGATGAGAAGTACTTAGATTTTGCGGTCAAAACTATGCTTGAACGCGATCTTGAAAAACTTAACAGTAGCCGCGTCGCGAGTGTCTTGCTCATTGATAATCTCAAAGAAGAAAATGTTGCCAAACTCAAAACACTCATGCTCGACACCTATCGTCAGCAAGACCCAAATAAAAATACTTGGGGCCCCCTCCAAATTGTGCGCGCTCTGGTCAAACTCAAAGATTACGCTGCCATCATTGATGTTGTAAATCACGAGGATGAATTGCATCAGAGTCAGGCCAGAGGCCCCAACAATATGTATAACTACGGTTTTTACGGCTATGGAAGTCGCCAACAGAAAAAAGTTGTGGCACCTATTGCTTTCCCCCCTGAAAACTCCAAGCTTATACCCGCTTTTGTCAAACAGACTTTTAGTGAGCAGAATTACTACAATCGCGAAAACCCCATCGACAAAGATCTATTAATTAAAGAGATCTCCAAAGTTAAATCTACGATCATCCGTCTCTATATCGCTCATTATTGTGAAGACGAAAAAGTAAGCGAAGAAATCGTCGCCTCCTTCGATAAAAATGATAAATCACTCGACAAGCAACTCTTCATTGCTGCTTGGTATGGTTTAAATGAAAAATTCAAAGAAACTGTTTCGGTCCTAAAAAATGCTCGAAAATTATGCTCGAAAAAAAGCGAGAAAAAAACCATCAATGGTGCACTCGTTTACTATATTGAGCTCAGCGAAGACGAGGAATTAAACAATGAAGCTAAATTAGCAGGCGAGCGCCTCATCGCTCTACGTTTGAGCCTGCAAGAAAAAGGCGACCTCGCCTCATCATTAGAGACCCTCGGCTTCACTAAATTGGCCGAAAGCTTGGACAAAGAAATTGATAAAGCGACCAGTCGCTCAAATGCTGTCACTTCAAGCTCTGGCTTTTCTTCGGGTCGTCGCAATACTGATCCCGCACAAAAAGTTCGCGATTATATCAAAAATAATGAGCACGAAAAAGCTCTTCAATTTGCCGTCAGAGAATTCCGCAAAATGGCCAAGAGCGAGCTTAACTACAGCCTCCAGTCTTCGATGGGGAATAATAACTCTTGGCAGCTCAAAAACCTCATGCGCACTGTACTGCAAAAGCAGCTTGTGGATAAATTCATTGCCCTACTCAGCCCTAAAGAATCGGACAGTTTTGCGCGAGTCGTTTTAGAACGCGCTTTAGCTTATGAGCTGCTCAAGCAAAGTGACAAGGCCATTGTCGACTACAAAGCTGTTCTTCAGAGTAATCCAGATAACAAAGCGGCTAATTTGAGACTGGCCTTTTTAATTGCGGACAAAGATCCCGAAGCTGCAAAAACTTACTTCGTGAAAGCCACTGGGAAAAACATTAATTTTATCGGCCCCGTTATTGGTTCAATTGTCAGTTCTATGTACAACAACCCTAGTATTTATGATATTTACCCAGTCATTGTCGAGCTTCTAAAAGAGGCCAGAGTCTCTCCTAACCAAGATCAGTACTGGATTAATAACATCTTGGGCCAAATGGAAAACAGCATGCACAGCAATGAGATTCAGCTTCCTCATTTATTTGATAAAAAGCAGTCTGTGGGCAGATCTAAAAACAAAGAAAAAGCGATTAAGATTCTCAAGAAACGAGAAAAATGCTATGTCGACTTATGTAAAGTTTCACTCAAATTCCCCAAGGTCGCCAACCATGCTTTTGGTCGCCTCGAGTACTTAATTAGCCAAGGCAGATTAAAAGATGAAAATAGCTTCTTGCTGGCCAAAGAAGTACTGAAAAACTCTAGTAAAAATCAATTCCACCAAAGTTATTCTCAGACTTTTTACGTCAACAATATGCGTATTGAAGCCAAATCTGCAGAAGACATTTTTATTCAACATGTCATGGCGAATTCTTTAATAGAAGAAGAAAAGGACTTTATCAAAAGCCTCAATTACCTCGGCACTACGATTAAAGAGAAAATCAAAAAGACTCAGGTCCTTTACGACTGCGAGCCCAAAGATTTCATTTCAAGCGCCGAAAAATTCCTAGAAGATAATAAAGCTCCAGGTCAGTTCCAAGCCTCCAAAGTACTTATCCAAGCTCACCAAAGCCGTGCTATTCCTGCATCACTTACTCCCCTCATCATTAAACAACTCAAAAGCGACCTCAATAATTCAGCTAATTTTGGGAATCAAATGACCTACCTCGGAACTTGGACGCAATCACTTATCAAAAACAAGCCAAATGAACTCGCCGATTTTTTTGATCAAATGAGTGGCGCACTCGCCGAAAAAATTAAAAAGATGCCGAAGCAAACGGATCATAATAGGCATAACCCGATGAACCACGCCCTCTCCGCCGCACTGGAAAAGGTCTTTGGTGAATGCATCAATTCTAAACTCAGCCATACAATTGCCTTGATCCAAGCACTCAATAAATATGAATTATCACAGAGCGAGTTTCTCTTCCGCCATTCTAATTTATCCTATTCCTTAAGCAATATTTTCCGTAAAAATGACGATCTCTATGATGAACTGAAGGCGACCCCACTCTTTGCGGATACCGCAAACTTCGACGCAATTGCTTTGCCAAAAGCAAGAGAAGCGAGTTCTATCCTCAAAGAGTTTGTGAGCAATTCAAGAAACAATAGTAAGCGCCAAAAGGCCTATCTCGCTAAACTCAAAAAAGAAGATCCTAAAAGTTTTGGGGTCAACTACCTCATTGTTTTACTTGAACAAAGTGACCCGAAAAAGATCTATGCCTACCTCGATCAACAATTAGCCAAGATCAAAGAACTCCCAAAAGAACAACAAGTCAGTTTCTTGAGTTCTCTGGGTCATATAATGAAGGAATATCCCTATAAAAACAAAATAACGAGCGTCACAGGTGCTTTCCGCGATTACGAAACGAACTTCACTTCATCTTCCTCTGGCGATAAAGTTGCCGAATTCCTCAATAGAAAAGTGGGCGAGGATTACTACAACTATTCCGAAGATGCGGGCTTACTGATCAACGAAACTGTGAAAAAAGACATCGAGAAGGCGAAAGCCCTTTGGACTCATAGTCTGAAACAATTGCGTAAATACCAACTCCGCCAAGGGTCACAGTTCTATGGTGGGAATTCCATGTCCGAGCAACTCTTCAATGAAATTCGTCACGACGATTCTTATAGCATTGCTAAGCTACGCTTTTTAAATTCCATTATCTCTGCTGTGAAGTTTAATCGTCGCAATAAATACGATCATCAAGAGGCTCTTCAGCAACTTTACTCACAAACTGTGAGATCTCTTTACGATAAATATCGTGCTGACAAAAAGACAAAAGACCAAGCTCACTTTTTAGCTATTCAAGACTTATTAAAAAACAAAGATTTATTTAAAGATATCCAACTGCCTTATGCGAGCTTATTGGGTTACAGCTTAACTCAATCAAGCTCCCTCGAGCTTACTAAACTCGAAGAATTTCTCAAAAACGACCCCCATTACAAGGATAATGTCGAACTCATTTTACTCAGTTCTTACCTAGCAAAGCTAAACAAAGATAAGAAAAGCCAGATACCCGCTGAACTTAGTCAACATTATATAACTTACCTCAAGAACGAAAAAGTGGACATAAGTACGCGCTTTGTTTCGATTCACAAAATCTTTTTTGATAACCTTAGACGTGCGCCTCAAAGCCCCGAACTCAATGAACTTTTTTATCAACTTTGTGATGCAGGAGCCAAAAGCAATAACTCCGAACACTCTTATTACTACGAGAACCTCTTAGAACGTCTCTTTATTATCAAAGACAAAGATGACAAATGGAAAACTGCGACCAAATCTATTGTCACGCTCACTGAAAATAAAGTTAGGCAGCAACCCGATGCATTTGAGTCCTATGAAAATTCCTATAATGAAGCGATGCTCACCTTACTCGATTGCCTATTTAAATTAGGCGAAAGTAGCAAAACCAAAACTTACCTCAACAAAGAGAGTCTTCGCCTCAAGAGTCGCTTTGAAACTCTTTGGGTCCTGATCTTGAACGATGAATTTGCGGAAGCCGCGCAACTGTCGAAAGAAAAGCTCGCAACGATGGATTCGCCAACGAATTTTTGGCGCGAACTACGCAAATTCAAAATAGATGACAAGCTTGAAAAGTATTACGCTTCCATTGAGGATAAAGAACTCAATTACTTAGCTCGAGTCTATTATGCTTTTGCTGCTGACGATAAAAAGCAACAAGTGACTCTCGTCAAAGAATTCGAACAACTCGATCCACAAAACAAAAATATTCGCAAAAACCTGATTGAGATTTTTAATAACAATAACAACACCAAAAAAGTGATCCAAAAGTTTAATGGCGAGCTCTTTGACTCCTCTGATCCACTCCCCATCATCTACTCTGACGATCACAATAAAAACGATACCTATGCCACCTTCCTCCTTGCGGGCCTTGCAAAAATGACTGCAGAGGAAATCAAGGAAGTCGCGAGTAAAATCAAAAAAGCTAGCATGGACGAAGACTATGATTATCAAGCGGAGAATTTAGTTGATGCTATTTCTAGAACTTATGGCCAGTCCTTAGAGAAGAAAGCTTTTGTCGAGAACTACGAAGTCACCGCCAAAAAACTACTCTTACTCGGTAAACAACTCTGCAAAATCTCCGATGATGCACGGGGAGTCGACTCCCTATTTTTCACCACTTTTATCCTCTCCAATCACTTTGAAGGTGAGGATGCTGCTAGTGAGTGGCTAAAAAGTTTTTCCGACACCTACTTCTCTGAACTCCGCAGTCACGCCCTCATCAAATCACTCAATGTCTTTCACAAGCTATACGATACCAGTGACGCTGAGCAAAATGCTGAGGTCATGAAAAAGAAAACGGCTTTCTTATCTTCCACGTCAAAACAATTCACCCTTCTTTTCCCAAGGGAAAAAGCGCGAACACAAGCCGTCAAAGACATCTCAAATCAAGTTTCTAAAGACATTAAAAATTTTGAAGACTTGAACAAATACCCACCCAAATTTGCCACTCTCGTTGCCAAAAGTAATAATGGCTACAAACTCTGGCAGCTCATTGCTCAACAATATAAAAACAATCAGAAGAACACTGAGATTGATGCTTTTGGTACAACGATTGACCAGGCACGCAAAGTGATTCAAAACTGTGATATGCTCACGGCAAGTAAAATGAATAACTTCTTGAGAGCACTCAAAAAAGAAGACAGCGAGAAAAATCTCAACTACCTGTCTTCAATCGAAGACAAAGCTGATTGGTTAAGTGAATTAGAGGTCAATTTATTTTATAAACAGGCCCTTGATGCAAAAGCAGAAAATTGCCCCGAAGAGTTTATCAATTATTACCAAACTTACTTCTCTAACAAAGAGCTCTCAATCGAAACTCGCTTGCAGGCTTATTACAACAACTATTCGGCCTTCAAGCAAACACCACAATTCATTGATTTCATCACTCCTCTTTTTAAGAATAATACCAGTCAGGAATATGTCTTAAACAACTCTTTTCACGAACTCTTGGTCTTATCTATGCACTTGGATGCCTCACATAAAACAAGATTAAATTCCTTGCTCAAACTAAAAGAAGCAACGCCGAACTTAGGTTCGAACCGTCGTCAGCAAAACGACATATTGCTTAATGACATTCGCACTCGCCTTGGCAAAGAAGCTGTGATGAGTAATGACCTCATTCCAATGAAAGAAACTTACTTCAGTCTTTTATATAATGGGAAACACGATGAGTTCGCGAGTTTATTCTCAACTAACTGGAAACAAATCAAAGTTTTCAATAGCATGGCTAATTACTTGCTGCCGAGTAAAGAACGTGAAGCCACGGCACTTGCGGGCATCGCAAAAATTAGCTCACAAGAACTTCAACTTCTCGCCAAATCACTTTATTATAATCAATCGAAATTGATCTCCAAAGACTTTGGGAACTACCGCTACAACACCACTCAAAGCGCTGGCAAGAAACTCGATAAAGTCGTAGAAGAATTCAGTCAAAGCACATTCTCTGATCCCGAACTTAAGAATACCATTGCCCTACTGCTCATTCGCAATAACAAAGGTAAAAAGGCTGCCAAAGACATTGTGACGAGCTTCATTGAATCGAAAAAGCTAGAAGATCTTCTTAAGCAAAATGTTTACAATTACCGTATTGCTTATGCGCTTTATGTTCAAAAGCTACTTGAAGATAACAATTCAGGCAAAGCGCTCGAAGTCATTAAGGAAGTCAATGATATAGCCAATCAAAATAGTAGTTTGAAAAATGCGGCGCACTCCTACTTACAAGAAGTCTCTACTCAACTGGTGAATGAGATTAATTCAGGGAAAATGAAGTTCTCAGGTGCCGAGGGACTCAGCCAATTAGGTGAAATCGCCAATGCCTTGCTCAAGTCGAATGATCACCCCTATCATTTCACTACACTCATTCAACTCTTAGCTGTGAAACATATCCTTAACGACACTCCCAAGGAAGCTGCTAATTGGATCGCGAAAATGATCCCCAAGTATAACAAACGCTTCCGCGAATATGACCTCTACAAAGTGCTGAACTCTCTTCCTAAATGGGATGATGGTATTGGCAAAGAAAATTTAAAAGAGGCACAAATTAAGGTTCTTGAGTCCCCAGAATGCAAGCTCATGTTCAAGAAACGGATTAAGGAAATTGACAAAGTGAAAAAAAGGCTCAAGCTTAAGTGATGGAGACATTCTATGAATGAGATCAACAGTTTTTTAGACCGAGTTAAAGCTAGGCTACTCAAAGCTCGCTTTGTCGCTTTGCTCGGCCCTTTTTGCTTAATCTTGAGCCTCATTTGTTTAATCATTGCAAGTTCTTTTTATCTTCAAGGCCACCGAGTCGAAACGAGCCTCTTGCTCTACCCTATCGTGCTAGCTGTACTGGGGTACTTAATTGGGATTTTTACAAAAGCTCCGACAAAAGCTGATGCGGCAAAATTCGCCGATGCATTTTTTAAGCTCAAAAACTCACTCATTTCACATTTAGATTTTCATCAGCGCCCCGAAAGCGATGAAACTCAAAAACAATTTTACGACTTACAACTCAAGCAAACCTCAGATTTATGTCAGCAACAAAAAGTCGCGCAGATTCCTATTGTACTCCCTAAAAAAAGTCTAGGCCTTGCTATCTTATTCACTTTAGCCACACTCGTACTGTGCTCCTTTGATGATTCCGATGAAGTCAAAAACCAGCGAGCTTTAGCTCAAGCGACCCTCAAAACGAGTACTGAGAATAAAAAGGAACTCGAAAAAACAATTGATGAACTCGAAGAAAAAATGACCGAGGAAGAACGAGAACTCTTTAAGTCGAGTAAAATCAAGCAAGTACTGAAAAATATTGAGGCCAGCGAGAATAAAGTCGATGCCCTACGTCAGTATGCAAAGCTCGAAAAAGAAATCTCTTCCATGAGCGACAAAATGAATCTCAAGCACGACAAAAAACTCCTCGACGAGATCTCACGTGAGCTCGAGAAAAATCGCGCCACCAATAAGATGGGGAAAATGCTCGCCCAGAAGCAATACAAAGATGCCGCGAAAGAACTCAAAGACAAAATGAAAAAGCTCCAAGAAGCTCTGAAAGACGCCTCCCAAAAACAGGCTTCTCAAGAAGCTCAAGATCTCGCCAATGAAATGAAAAATCTCAGCCAAAAAATGAAAAATGCCGCTGAGAATCTCAAGGCCAACAATAGCCAAATGAAGCAAGACATCAGCAAGATGGCCAAACTCAGTAAAAAGCTTTGCAATAACATCTGCAAAAACCCTTCGCAATGCAAGATGGGCGAAGCCAAAGAATGCAGTGGCGAAATGAAAGATGCCGTTTATCAACTCTGTGATAAACTCAACGAAAATGAAACCAAAAACCTCTTCCTCTCAAAACTCGACAAAATGCAACAAGCCTTAGCCATGTCGCAAGCAAAAATCAACGGCATGTCAAAGTTCCAATCTTTAGCACAGGGCGCCGGAGTCGGCACCGGAAGTCAGGAATCGAAAAATACCGAATTGAAGAAAATTGACGCCGCATACGACACTCAACTCAAGGGTCAGCAGGGCGAGGGAAGTTCACTCACGCAAATCGAACAGGCAAGTAGCGGCGCTGGTGTTTCTCGCTCACGAGAAGGCTCCAATCGTCAAATCGAATATAAGCGCCAAATGGAATCATTTATTGAACAGGAAAACGTTCCTGAAGCCATGAAATCTGGTGTAAAAGAATACTTTAAAAAAATTCATAAAGAATAGGAGAGCATATGTCAGTCACATACGAAAACGAGGCCGTTGAGAAAGAGGTAACAGAATTTAGAAGTACTTTTACTGCCCTCAAAGAAGAGATCGGCAAGTTCATTGTTGGTCAAGAAGAAGTGGTCAATCACGTCCTCATCTCGATTATTGCTGGGGGTCACGTTCTTCTCGAGGGTGTTCCAGGCCTCGGTAAAACTGCCTTGGTTAATACGATTTCGAAAGCCATTCACCTCGACTCAAAACGCATTCAATTCACTCCTGACTTGCTCCCCGCCGATATACTCGGCACCAATATTCTTGTGGAACGCGATGGCGAAAAAGTTTTTGAATTCCAAAAAGGTCCAGTATTTACCAATATCCTTTTGGCAGACGAGATCAACCGTGCCACGCCTAAGACTCAGTCGGCACTACTCGAAACTATGCAGGAAAAAACGGTTACCGTTGCCAACAAAACTCATATCCTCGATAAACCCTACTTCGTTTTGGCCACTCAGAACCCACTCGAAATGGATGGCACCTACCCCCTTCCTGAAGCTCAGCTGGACCGCTTTTTCTTTAAGCTCGATGTCAAAATGCCCAACCACGATGAATTCTCTGCAATCCTCGATCGTACCACGGGTTTAACACGTCCAGAAATTAAGCCCATCACCAATGGCGAACGCATTATCGAAATGGGCAAAACGGCTTGCCAGGTGCCCATTGCCGACGACGTCAAAAACTACCTAATCAAACTCGCTATTTCGACTCACCCTGAGAAAGACCAATCACCTAATGTAGTTAAGCAGTACATCCGCTATGGCGTTTCGCCTCGTGCGGCCCAATCCATTTTACTCGCCGCTCGCATTCACGCCCTTATCTCTGGTCGCTATCACGTGGCTAAAGAGGACATCAACGCCGTTGCGATCCCCGCAATGAGGCACCGTATGTTGCTCAGCTTCGAAGGGGAGGCCGAAGGCATCACAACTGAACAAATTATTAAAGACATCATCGAATTACTCAAATAATCAGATGCTTTTAACCGATCCACAGTTCATCAAGCGCCTCGAGATGCTTGCCCTCTTGGCACGCAAAGTCCTCAATGGGGAACTCAAAGCTGACCGCAAAAGTAATAAGAAGGGTAGCGGAACCACCTTTGCCGATTACCAAGAATATAGTCAAGGCGACGACCTCAGGAATATTGACTGGAATATTGCCGCGCGCCTCGAGCAGCTCGTCATCAAACTCTTTGAACTCGAAGAAGACGTGCAAATCAATATTTTGCTCGACCTCAGTCATTCCATGGCATCAAAACAACTTTACGCCAAGCAACTCGCCGCCGCCCTCTCCTATATTGCTCTCAGCAATACAGATCGCCTCACGGTTTATGGCATTGCGGACTCACTTCAAACCGTGCTCAAACCTAGTCATGGTAAAAGCAAAATTTTCCCGATGCTCAATAGTCTGGAAGAAAGCATTCTTTTTGGTCAAGACACAAAGTTTCTTACTTCAATCAAAACCCTACAAGCCAAGCTCAAACGCCCCGCAGTCTGTGTAGTCATCTCTGATTTCTTGGTGGAAGATGGTTACAAAAAAGCTCTCGACCTGCTACGTTGGTCAAAAAATGATGTCTTCTGTATTCAAGTTCTCGATCCCAGTGAACTCGACTGCAATTTACGTGGTGATCTCGAGCTAGAATGTGTCGAAACCAAAGCCATGAAAAAAGTGACTGTGAGCCCTGCGGAAGCCGCAAAATTTAATCAGCTCATGGCTGAGTGGAACGAAACCCTCAAAAACGATTGTGCCAAATCGGGCATCGGCCTCATTCAAACCACCACTGAAACGCCTTTTGAAACCGTGATCCAGAGTATCCTACGCCGTGGAGGCCTTGTCGCATGACCTTTCTCAACCCTGCGGCACTCTGGGCTTTTTTATCACTCATCCCCCTGATTGCACTCTATTTTTTCAAAGTTCGCCCCGAAAAGAAGTCAACGACCGCCCTCTTTTTGTGGAATCAGATCTTTGAAGAAAAAAAGCAAAATGGCTTATTTAAAAATATGCGAGATCTCATCAGTCTACTGATTCTCATTCTCGCGTTTTCCGCAATCATCTTGGCCATGGCACAACCCTCCCTCAATCTTGATGACAGTGACCAAAACCTCGTCATTATTATTGACAATAGCGCTAGCATGGGCAGCCTCGAAGAAGGAAAAAGTCGCTTAGAAGATGCCAAAGAAAAAGCCATCAACATGGTAAAAAGTCTCTCTTCTTCGCAAACTGCACTAATTACTTCCATTTCTAATTCACTGCAAATCAAAGTTGATGCCACCAGCAATCGCCGCAGTCTGATTAAGGGCATTGAAGCCATCAGCCAAAGTCAGAACCCTCTAAATGCTCAAGAACTCCAGGCCATTGCCAAAAACAAATCCATTATTGCCAATTCGCGTTTTATCTTCATTTCTGACACCTGCTTTCAAGGTTCGGATAAAATTGATCAACTCGAATTAGTAAAAGTGGGTAGCCCCCGTGAAAACATCGGCATTACCGCTTTTGATATCCGCCAAATACCCGGTGAAAACAATAAGCTCGGGATCTTCTTTCAAGTCACGAGTAGCTTCGATCAAATCCAAGAAATTGAACTTCACCTCGCCCATCAAGATCCTAATCAGCTCGTCAAAATCATTCCCATCACTGTTGAGCCCGGCCTCAATGAGGCCAAAGTCATGGACCTCTCGGATCAAGGCACTGGCGCCTGGTTTCTCAAACATGAACTTAGCGATGCCCTCGCCATTGATAACCTAGCTTTCGCACAATTAGATCCCCCTTCGCCCGTGCGCATCCAACTCGACTTAGATCAAAATCAAGCCTTTTTCAAACGCTGCGTCGACGCCTTTCAAAGTGCCGGTCAATCCATGAAAGCCGTGACTCAATCTCCCGAAATCAGCATTTCCTCCAATGGTGAAAATACCGGAATCAATAAAATCATTTTTTCTCCTCAAGGAACTTCCCCTTATTGGCAAGGCGAACCCCGCCCCCTCGACAATACTTTACCCAAAGTTCTTTTGCCCGAGCACCCCGCGATTAAGTTTTGTCCCCTCGATACGCTGACTTTTGATGGGGCCCAAGAAATCTCTGCTCCAAAGAACTCCGTCATCCTCGTCGAAAACGAAGATAAAACTCCCCTGCTCTACAAAACTACTGTCGAGGGCACCAACGCCATTGTGGTGAACATGGACCCCGCCAAAGCGCAACTCTACTTCAACATCTATTTCCCCGTCTTAGTTTACTCACTCTCCTATGACCTTAGTGGTCGAGACGATATGAAAAAATCTAATCATCTCACAGGTGATATCCTAGAGCTTCCCGTAGTACAAAATTTACAGGGTCCCAGTGGAGAACTGGACTCAGAGCAAAAACTTCTAAAACTCAATGAAGTGGGTTTCTACCAATTCACTAAAGCCGGCAAAGAAGAACAATTTGCGGTTTCTTTAAATAATAAATTTGAATCAAGTATTTTTAATAAGCTCAGCAAATCAAATGCCAAAGCGATTAATTCGAGTTTCCCCATCGGCGACTCCCTCTTAATTGTAGCGCTTATCCTCATCGCCTGCGAAGCCATGCTCTACCACAGAAGGAAGCTCGGTTAATGACTCTCACGACTTACACGCCCTTGTTCTGGCTCGGAATCCTCCTCCCCCTCGCCTACTTTATTTTCACCACCTTGGTGACTCGAAGCAAGAAGAAACATCACGCGGCCAATTTCTTTAGGATCACTGCACTCATTTGCCTCATTTTAGCCCTGTGTCATCCCTACTTTTCCAGTTCTTCGGAAGATCTTCACGCGGTCTATCTTGTGGATGTCTCCCAGTCTATTGATTTAGCTGACGCTCAAGAAACCCTCGATGAAATCGAAGCCAGTATCAGCACTCTAAAATCAAGTGATTCTTATTCGCTCTACAGCTTTGCGAATGGCGTCCAAAAAACCACCTTAAAAGAGCTTAGGCAGACTCTCAAGGATTGGGATAGCAAATTCTCTGATGATCTTTTCCGCAGTCAATCTTCCATTGCTTCTGCCCTCGAAGTGGTCAAGATGGTCTACCCCGCTAATAAAATCAAAAAACTCTGCCTCTTTTCCGATGGTATTGAAACGGGTGAGCAATTGCTCTCCTCCATCGAGAGTCTCAAGCAAGAAGACATACAAATGAGTTTTCACGAACTCAAGAAAATTCAAAAGCCAGAAGTCTCGGTAGTCGAGCTCAAAAGTAGTAGCCCAGTGGCTTACCGTGGCGAAGTAGTAAAAATGACGGCGACCGTCTTGAGTAATTACACAACGCAAGCCAAACTCAAATTTGTCTCACAGGGTATCATCGTTCATGCCATTGAGCTTCAGTTAGAGAAAGACCTACCCAAAAAAGTCAACTTCCAAGTCACTAGCAACGAAACCACTAGTGGCATTTGGGAAGCCGAAATCTCTGCCCCAAAAGATTACTTCCCAATCAATAATATCGCTCGTTGTTCACTGATCATGCAGGGAGAGGCAAAAGTCCTTGCTCTTCACAATCAACCCACCAAGCTACGTGAGCTCAAAAAGGCTCTGGAAAAACAGGGCATCAGCATGGATGTACGCGGAAAATACGGACTGCCTGCCTCATTGCAGCAACTCAACGAATTTGACGCCATTATGTTTGCCGATATCGAAGCCACTCACTTGAGTGCGAGACAAATGGATAATGTTCGCAAGTACGTCACTGAGTTCGGTGGTGGACTCATCATGACTGGCTCAGAAAATAGTTTTGGCCTAGGCGGTTATTATAAAACTCCCATTGAAGAAGTCCTCCCCGTCACTTCCCGTTACGAAAAAGAAAAAGAACAGCCCTCACTCGCACTCGTTCTCGTCATCGATAAATCCGGTAGTATGAATGGTCAACCAATTGTCCTCGCTCGCGAAGCCTCAAAGGCCGCAGCTGAACTGCTCTCAAGCCGAGATCAAGTGGGGGTCATTGCCTTTGATGGCAGTGCCAAACTCGTGACTGACTTAACTTCTGCTGCCAATAAAGGCGAGGTACTCTCTCAGATTGATGGCATCGGTGCGGGTGGTGGTACAAACCTCTATCCCGCCATGGTCATGGGCCGTGATATGCTGGGTATCGCTAGTGCCAAAATCAAACACATGATTGTCTTGAGTGATGGTCAGAGCCAAGGCGGTGACTTCGAAGGCATCAGTTCCGAACTCGCTCAAATGGGCGTAACTATCTCAACTGTCTCCCTCGGACAAGGCGCTGCGGTCGATCTCATGGCTGCCATTGCACAAATTGGCAATGGCCGAGCTTACGTCACTAATAATGCCGAAGAAATGCCTCGTATCTTCACTAAGGAGACTATGGAGGCCTCACGCTCGGCCATTAAAGAGGAACCCTTTGCACCCATTAAAATTGATGACTCAGATTACCTCCAAGGCATTAATATAGACGAAACACCACTTCTCCTCGGTTACGTCATGACCAAGGTCAAAGCTAGTGCTCAGGTGCAGTTACTTACCGAAACGGGTGACCCCCTGCTCGCTTCTGGCCGTTATGGCTTGGGTCAATCAGTGGCCTTCACTTCCGACACCACGGATTTGTGGGCTGGGGAATGGTTAGAATGGAATGACTTTGGTAAGTTTTGGGCTCAAGTAGTGCGCTCAATTGTCCGCAATAAATCCGCCCAGGGCTTCATTACGGATCTCAAAGGCAATGATAAAGAAATGAACATTCAGATTTACCGCAGCAATGAAAATGGCACGCCTGAAAATCATATTACTTGGGATGCCACCCTCATGGATAATAACGGCAAAGTTCAAAAACTTCCGATTCAGCAAGTGGGCTTTGGTTATTACCATACGAACTTTGCGAAACCCGCAGACGAGAACTTCACTCTGCGCCTCCACGATCAAAGCAATAACCGACTCAAAACCATCAGTAAAATCAGTACCTACCCCAAAGAATATTTACTCGCATCAACGAAACCAGAAATCTTTGATAGTCTCGAGAGCTTTGAAAAAATTAGCGAAGAGCGCAAAGAAATCAAAACTCAAAAGAGTGCCCTCAATATTTTTGCGCTCATGGCCATCTGCAGCCTCATCCTCAGCACCCTCTTCCGCAGGATTTAGGTTTAAAAGAAGTTGGCAGATCGGCTGCTAAGCATGCTCCGAAGATATATTTTCACCACAGAGGCCACAGAGATCACGGAGAAAATCTAAGTAGATTCTTAAGGGGAGCTTGAGAGTTGTTTTAAGAGTAAGTAATCTAAATTTGAATATTAGGAAGGACATAGTTATGGATGGGAACGATAATTTAACTGTGCGAATATTGGCTTGTGCGATTGAGGTGCATAAACATCTTGGCCCAGGTTTATTGGAGTCCGCGTACCAGCAATGCTTAGCTCATGAGTTACGTTTGGCTGGCTTGCGTTTCACCCTAGAACAAGCCATGCCAGTGAAATACAAAGGTTTAAACTTAGATTGTGGCTATCGCTTAGATCTAGTTATTGAACAGGAAGTGATTGTTGAACTCAAGAGTGTGAGTAAAGTTCTACCAATTCACGAAGCACAACTATTGACCTATATGAAATTAGCAAAAATGAACACTGGCTTATTAATCAATTTTAACGAACGACTCCTTAAAAATGGTATCAAACGCTTTGTATTGTAATTAAAGTTTTAGCTAAATCTTTATTTATTTACTCAGTGCTCTCTGTGTCCTCTGTGGTTTAAGCTTTTGATCTTCTACTTAAATATACTTATCTGCCTCGTTTCCCGAGAATTTTGGCAAAGAGGATGCCAGCTATCATACCAAATAAATGGCTTTCCCAAGAAATGAATTCTTCTGTGGGTAGAGCCTGAAAAATCATCCCGCCATAGATCAAACCAATGAGTATCGCCAAAAAGAATGACTTCCAATTTTTGGCGAACCAACCCGATGCGACCACAAAGCCAAAGTAAGCAAATATCAATAAACTGGAGCCCGCATGCACTGAATGAGGTCGCCCCACCAACCACACGGCGAGCCCCGCAAAAAAGCATGAGAATAAAGTCAGCTTCACAAAGATCCGCCGATCCTCTAAGACCACGAGTCCACCCAAGATCGCAAAGGAAATACTATTGAGCAAATAATGCTCTGGGGAAAAATGTAAAAAGGGCGCCGTGAAAATGGCCCAAAGGCGAGAAGGCACGCGCGGCACAATACCCCCATTCACACTCAAGGCGTAATTCGATAAGTGGTTGGCGAACTCCAAGACACCCATAAAAATCAATAAGCTCGCAACCCAGCGAAATGAGATCTTAAACCTCTCCCAAAACTTCATCTTTGCCATTACATTCACTCCCTATCATTTAAACTTAATTTAAATCCCCCAAGTCATTTATCAATCACTCTCTGCGCCTTCGCGACTCTGTGAGAATTCATTTAACTCAAAAACCATTGAACTGAAATCCCATAATAAGAGGTCCTCCAGCCCTATCCCACACGTTGAAGCGTGAACTACCTACCATGCAAAATTGCCCTTTAGATCTCTTGGCGACTTAGCGTGAAATAATGTTTCTTTATTTAAACAGAATTGGCATAGGAAAATGACTTTTAGATTCTCTCGCGCAGGCGCCAAGGCACGAAGTTTTTTTCTAGACTTATACTTGAGAATTTTTTTTATAGCTATACTAAGATATTTCACCACAGAGCGCACGGAGAACACCGAGAAGAAACAACTTATAGTCATTAAACATTCACCATTCAAAATTGCCCTTTATCACGCAGAGTCGCGGAGTGAAACATTGAAAGGTAATGGGTAGATCAGCCCTCTAGACGAATACTTTTCTTAGAAATTTTCACAGCAAAAACCTCGCCTCATTCCCGAAAAAGCTTGAAGTCCCTATTCAAAGTAGTCATTTATGCCAAGGAGTCATAAGAACTAAGGTCAGGAGGTTCATTATTACAAATACACTTGCCACCAAATCAAATCGGTCTTTATCACAGAGACTGATCATGCGGATCCACAATCGCCCCATTTTAACAAATAAATCAGAACATTCTACCAATTATAATGTTATATGGAAAAATAAACAATCATGTCTGAAAAACCTACAGTACTAATTGAAAGACTTAGTCGGTATGTTGATGATTTACTAAAGGCAAAACAAGTAAACAATAGATCATCTATGAAAGGTCGAACTCAAATGATTATGACAGTCCTTGACAAACTTAGAGAAATTTATAAGAATAAACCTTTTTCTAAAGAATTAGTTGCTCAAATACAGGAAAATAAAAAAAGAGCCAATTTATTGCTACCTACGACATCCAGTAATTATTTCAACAATTGCTGGGATTGTTTAATCAAAAGAGGTGAAAAAGTCATTATCGATAAGCGAGTAGACACCGTTTGTAAATCTTGTGGTTGGGTTCAATGCCATAAATGCGGCGCCTGTAAAGATCCTAAATATGGTAGATGCAAGAACAGAGAATATTTTCATGATCACTAAGTAAAAAAATGGGAACCTATAACAAGTGAACATTAGGCTTGAACGAAAAGTGAGTGAGATCACTTTCTTTGGCGGGAGAGGCGCAGGAAGAAGTCACGGCATTGCATGAGCGGTGGGCGTTCTTTGGGGACGACTTTGAGGAGTAATTTTAAGAAGCCAGGGAGTTTCGTTTCTTGGAAATTTTCGATGTAGTTTTCTCGTTCTTGATTAATGAGCTGAGCATCTAATTCATTAAAGGGCGGTTCTTTCTTTAAAAGTGTTGCTGCAAGAATACCTAATGAGTAAACTAAGGAAGCTTCGTTGCGTTGTCCGCCAGCAATAATTTCTGGCGCTAAAAGAGTATAAGGTAAATGAGTCCCTAGCTTTGCGAAAAGCGCTTCTCTCAAGCCATAGTCACAAATCTCTACTTGGCCTTCAGAATTTAAGCAGATATCTGAGGGGAGAATTTCGCCAATGACCTGGTGCTTACACAAACTCATTAACAAGACCGTTGTTTGATCCAAAATCGTTGCCAGTTGTCCGTTGCTCGTCTCTTCATTTTGATCGAGATAAATTTGCATCTGATAAGCTGCTTGAGGCCGCGTCAAATAATAAGCTTTATCATCGACCTGAAAGTGATGGGGACTGACATACTTGCTTAATTGGAGCTGCGAGAAGTTGCGAACCACTTGCACAACTTCATCTAGCTCACAGTTACCTTGTTGATCATAGATGACCACATCGCCGTAGAATTCATTCTCTTTATTGTAGGCTCGGAAAATATTAAAGTTGGGCAAGCCTAAAACATGCTTATCGAAAATAAATTCTTCCGTATTAACGGGGACACGAAAGCTTGCTTGGCATTCCGCACAGACGACTTTTTCGAACATTTTTTTGAAAGAAAAGACGCTGGTCTTTTTACATCCTGGGCAGAGCATATTGGCATGATATTCTTCTTCAACAAGTTCTTCCGAATCGACCTCATTGTTTTCAGGCTCGGGTGCTAAAATTTCACCATCCATACGTGCTGTTTCGCTCGTATTGACGGGTTCATAATCCGAAGTGTGTAAACTGGCTTCAAAAGCCTTCCATATATCCTGTAAAACTGTGCTTTCTTGCGGGTTTGCCATAGTGCTATCTCCTAAAATGGGATAGCTCAGTCCTCACTAAATCTACGCAGAGCTATCCGCTTAGATACCTAACAATATATATCCAAAAGTGATACATTAATAATAATTTAACATTTATATTAATGAACGTAAGCTCTAGGAGTACAGAATTTTGACCTTGCTCTCAAATAAAAAAGCACCCGCCTTGGCGAGTGCTTTTTTTAGATCTGTGAAGCTTAAACTTACTTGAGCTTGCTTATATCAACACAGTTCCAGTGGGGGTATTGCTCACGAATGAAAGCATTGAGTGTAAGCTCATCTTCACTGAATTCACGACGAATTTCAGTTTCAGCAGAACTGAGCACCGATGCCACCATACCAGCCGCCATCGTTGTGTTACTGAGACGGTCAATGACAATGAAGGCGCCAGTTGCACGGCAAACTTTGTACTCGTCAACAGCCATGGGCTCACTGAGGTTGATGACGCAACGAGCAATTTCGTTGAGCTTTAAAGAATCGACTGACTGATGTTCCCAAGTGTTAACATCTGTACGGTACTCAATATGACTCACTGTACCTGAAACAGTTTTTGTACCCACTTTGAAGTAGTACTCACGGCCAGGCTCAAGATCTTTTTCTGCCATCCAAACAAGGTCAGCAGTGAATGAGTTACTCACGGAAGGCTGATCATCTTTTTTCACGATCATATTGCCGCGACTGATGTCAATTTCATCTTCAGTAGTCAAAGTGACTGCTTGGCCAGCGAAACCAGTGTCTTGCTCACCATCATAAGTCACGATGCTTTTGATTTTACTTGTCATGCCAGAAGGCAATGAAACGATTTCATCACCTGGCTTAATTTCGCCAGAAGAAATCGTGCCGCAGAAACCACGGAAGTTTAAGTTCGGACGATTGACGTATTGAACTGGGAAACGGAAGTTTTCGAAGTTTCTGTCTTCAGAGATCTTAACGGTCTCAAGTACTTCCATGAGAGATTGACCCTTGTACCAAGGCGTTTGCTCACTCTTGTTAACGACGTTGTCGCCCTTGAGTGCCGACATGGGAACGTAGATAGGATCATTGATACCAAGTTCGTTGGCAATGACTTTGTAGTCAGTAACGATCTTGTCGTAAACATCTTCATTGAAAGTTTTGCCATCAATCTCGATATCCATTTTATTCACCGCGATCACAACGTGCTTGATACCGAGAAGTGATACGATATAGCTGTGACGACGAGTTTGAGTTTGGATACCATGACGTGCATCAATCAAAATAATCGCTAAATCACATGTGGAAGCACCTGTGGCCATGTTACGAGTGTATTGCTCGTGCCCAGGAGTATCGGCAATAATGAATTTGCGGTTATTTGTAGAAAAGTAACGGTAAGCCACATCAATTGTGATACCTTGCTCACGTTCAGCTTGAAGGCCATCAGTCAATAAAGCGAGGTCGAACTCTTCGTTTGTTGTGTTGTACTTACTTGAGTCTTTTTGGATAGCGCTTAGCTGATCCTCGTAGATCATTTTTGAATCGTAAAGCAAACGACCGATAAGAGTCGATTTACCATCATCTACACTACCACAAGTTAAAAAGCGAAGAAGCTCTTTGTTTTCGTGTTCTTTGAGATATGCATGAATATCTTCTGCAATAAGATCTGAACTATGTGACATTAGAAATACCCTTCGATTTTTTTCTTCTCCATGGAACCAGATGAATCGCTGTCGATGACACGACCTTGTCTCTCAGATGTCTTAGTGAGAAGCATTTCCTGAATGATTTCCGGAAGCGTTGCAGCTTCGGATTCAACTGCACCTGTAAGTGGGTAACAACCGAGTGTACGGAAACGCACACTTTCCATTGTGGATTCTTCGCCAGGCTCGAGTTCGAGGCGATCATCATCAACGAGGATTTTTACGCCATCACGAACAACGACAGGACGTGGCTTAGAATAATAAAGTGGAACAATCTCGATATTTTCGAGATAGATGTATTGCCAGATATCCAACTCAGTCCAGTTCGACATTGGGAAAACGCGAATACTCTCGCCTTTTCGGACGCGAGGATTATAGAGGTCCCAAAGTTCAGGACGCTGATTTTTTGGATCCCAGCGGTGATTGCGGTCACGGAAAGAGAACACACGCTCTTTTGCACGAGATTTTTCTTCATCGCGGCGAGCACCACCAAAGGCTGCATCAAAACCATAGATATCTAAAGCTTTTTTGAGGCCTTGAGTTTTCATGATATCCGTGTGAACGGCACTACCATGAACAAATGGGTTGATATTCATTTCAAGACCCTCAGGGTTCTTGTAAACGATTAAGTCGAGATCTTTTTTCTTGGCAAACTCATCACGGAATTCGATCATTTCTTTGAACTTCCAGTTGGTATCAACGTGGAGGAGTTTGAAGGGGAGTTTTGCGGGGTAAAAGGCTTTGAGTGCCAAATGGAGAAGAACGGATGAATCCTTACCTACAGAGTAGAGCATGACAGGATTATCGAACTCAGCTGCGACTTCACGGAAGATGTGAATACTTTCCGCTTCCAACGCTTTTAAGTGCGTAACGCGATGTTCAGGAAGTGACATGTATAATTCCTATTATTATATCTTAAATAAATTTAATCAGCCCAACTATTAACCGATCCACAAAAATTCCAAGTTAGGACAGTTAAAAATGGTTCAAAAACTTAGTCAATCACGCAGACCACAAAGGGCTTTCAAAAGCCCTCAAATCAAGGACTTGTGAAAAAATCGTCTTCCTCTTCATCGTCGTCTTCGTCACCGCCTGCTCCGGCGAGGTAATCGAGGCGATCAAACAGCGCGCTCGCTTTTTCGACTCGAGCTCGTCCTCCGTGCACACAAATTTGTCCAGATTCATTGAGTTTATCGAACCACGGGGCCAAGGCTTTGATGTCCTCTAAAGTACATTTCAACAAGGCATCGCGACGCGACTGTAAGAGCTCATCATCGATCCCGGCCATATAACGACTTAAAACCACGCCGGCTTTTTGCGATACTGTCATGGGTGAGTCAATGCGACCAAAAGTACCGATGAAGATCTTATCGAATTCCACTTCGCTCACATCTAAGTTGCGAATAAAATCAGCCACGCCTTTATAGACCTCTAAGGTCTCTTCTAAATTCGGGTCACGGTAGGAACAAATATTTAAAACGCCATCAAATTTTTCGTAACTGAGGAAGCAACCATAAGCTCCGCCCTGAACGCGGACGCGCTCCCATAAATAACCCGTGGAAAGCAATTGGCTTAAGAGAGGGAAACGAGGATCATCTTGGAGGCCATATTCCTTTAAGTTCACTCCCATACTCACGTACTGAACTTGGCCCTCTGTTGCCAAGCCCACATTAGCTTTTTCGAGTTTGATTTGCGGCTGAACAAACGTTTTTTGATTCACTGGGAGAACACCCGAAAAGCTCGCAAGATTCTTCAGACCTTGGTCGATGGTTTCTGCTTCACCTGTAAGGCTAACGATCAAGCCATTTTTATTAAAGACACGCTCTTTTAGAGCACACAATTCACGACCTAACTGACCACTTTCGACGCGCTCCAAAGCTTTCTGAAGGAAACTTAAAAAACTAGGCCCACTGACTTTTTCATCGAGGTAGTCGGCTTCATTGAGCCCACTATTAAGGATTAGTCGAGAAATCCATTCTCCACCTTTAACGAAAGAGGACTGCACTTTGGAAATTTGCTGATGCAGCAATTCGTTGAGGCGCTTTGAATCGGAAAAATCTAAATCGCGAACGACTTCTTTTAATAAGTCGAGAAACTCTTGTTCACGAGCCTGCATCACTTTAGCGCTGATAAAGAGATTGCGTTTGTGCTGCCCATCCAAATTATTTGGCAAACTGAAGTAAGCGCCCACGCCACCCGCACAAGAAGCCAGCTCCGTCGTCAATTCTTCAAAACCTTTATTTGCCGTACCGCAAGTCAGGCAAGCCAAAGCAAAGAGTTTGGCCATGGGTAATTCATCAACTGTGAAGTCATTTAAATCAAAGGCCCATTTAATGTATTGAACCCCACCCGAGTTTTGCGCACATCTCAAATACTCGACGCCATCGACTTCTTTAACTTCATAAGGGATTTTGTTGATTTCACGACGCAAATCTTTTCTCGAGAGCTGGGGAATACTCTCAAGGTCTGCGGGCGAGTCTGGCTGAGCTTGAGCTTTGAGGAGTTCGCTAGCCTCTGCTTGGAGGGCCACTCTTTCGTCCTCACTAAAACTTCCCCAAGCCTGCTGTAAGCGCTCTTGCTCTTCCGCAGCTTCTTGCTCACCCAAGTTTTCATCTGGAGCACAAACTAAAGTTACGCGATGCGAGTTGTCGATAAAGTACTTTTTAATCAGTCCCTCTAAATAGCCGCCTGCTTTGAGATTTTTCTTTAATTGATCAAGATGCTTTTCGTAACAGAAACGTTCCAGGGGATCATAATCGTAATTCCATGCGGAAATCGCATTTAAAGCGTAGACTACTCCTGCAGGAGTAGAGCCATAATTGGCTTCACGCAAACGGAATTCAATCGAGTTGATCGCTGCGTCGACATGTTCTTTTTGAACGCCATTCTCTGCTAAGTCTTTAAAGACACCATCGACCACTGCCATAAATTCATCTCGGCGTTCTTCTTTACTATCGCGAATGCCCACGGTCCAACTCAACTGCAGTGCCTGATCACTCAAACCATAACCAATCACATCACCACCGAGTCCTGAACTATTTAAAGCTTTGCGCAATGGAGACGCAGAAGTTCCCGTCAGCACATGCTCTAAAACTTGTAAGCCCATGAGTTCGTCGAGCTCACCACTCGAACATAATAAATAGGCCATCGCCAAAAATGTTTGCTCCGCATCATCTTTAACCGGTCCAGAAGCATAAGAAATTTTGCCCATGCGCTCTTTATCAAAAGCTGGCTGAAATAAAGCGTCGGGTTTTATATCGTCTAACTTTTTAAAGTGCTGAAAATAATCTTCATGTAAATGCGTCAGGCAGCGCTCCACATCCACATCACCATAAATTACTGTCCAGGAATTGCTGGGGTGATACTTTTCCTTGTGAAATTCGCAATATTCCTCATACGAGAGAGAAGGGATTGCCGACGGCTTGCCCCCAGAATCATAACGGTAGTTAGTGTCAGGACACAAATGCGTGTCGAGTTCCTGGAATAAAATGCTCTCCGGCGAAGAATAGACCCCTTTCATTTCGTTGTACACAACGCCTTTATAATAAGGATCAGCGGATTCATCGCATTCGTAATGCCAACCCTCCTGTAAAAAAGCCCCTTTATCTAACTTGGGATAGAAAACGCTATCCAGATAAACATCCATCAAGTTATGAAAATCTTCTTCATTGCAACTGGCGATGGGGTAAACCGTTTTATCGGGATAAGTCATGGCATTTAAAAAGGTATTCAAACTGCCCTTCATCAATTCAACAAAGGGTTCTTTGACCGGATATTTGCGAGATCCGCACAATACAGAGTGTTCCATAATATGCGCAACACCATTATCACTACTAGGAGCCGTGCGAAAGCCGATACAAAAGGCTTTATTCTCATCATCATTCTTTAAAAAGAGAACTTTCGCTCCACTCTCAGGATGTTCGTAAACCTTTGCGTCACTCGCAATTTCATTGATGTATGTATGACTCTTTTCTTGGTAAAACTGGCTATTAATTGACATAAAATATGCTTATATTTATTAGTTACTACTGCGCAATCTGAAAATCTATTTGCTTAATTCTCAAAAACTTAGTCCTGATTTTTAATAATACTAGATAAGAAATTTTTCGACCGATGCGCCAAACAAGTATTTATGCAAGCCAAAAAACACGACTTCTGTCATTTTTTTTTTATGTTTTTATAGCTTTTTATCTATTTTGATCACCTCAAAAGCTAATTCACCCTCTCACACTAGATCTAGTGTTGTTTTAGGGCACAGCCACTAGATCTAGTGGTTTTATTAAAGTTTTGTTTTTTTTTGTTTTTACCATTCTTTCACTATTGACCAATTTTTAGAGCATGATAAACTTAATTAAGGATGACTCAATCAGCCAAAATTTCTTCATAACTTTTCATCGCGAAAATCCGATCTTAGCTTAGCCTAAGTATGAACAAGTTCTGCACCTTATAAGCCATTCTCACAGTAGAAATCAAGCACTTAAAAATAATCCGACTAATTCTTATTAGCCAAAAAAGAGAGTAGAGTAGAGAAACTATGACTTCAAACATCCAAGTCACCAAGAGAGACGGCACTCGCGAGCCCATTGATCTTGAAAAAATCCACCGAGTTATCGACTGGGCCGCCAAAGACCTCAATCACGTCAGTGTATCACAAGTAGAATTGCGATCGCATGTCCAATTCCATGATGGTGTTACGACAGAAGACATCCACGAGACGATGATTAAATCCGCAGCTGACTTGATTTCTGAAGAGAGCCCCGACTACCAATACCTTGCTGCTCGTCTTGCTATTTTTCACCTACGCAAAAAAGCCTATGGCCAATTCGATCCGCCCCCGCTTTTTGAGCACGTTACTAAACTTGTAGAAGACGGGAAATACGATAAGCATTTAATCGAAGACTATACAGAAGACGAATTCAACGAAATGGAAAATGCTCTTGACCATTGGCGTGACCTCAACTTCTCTTATGCAGCCGTAAAACAGCTCGAAGGTAAATACCTCGTGCAAAACCGCGTTACAGGCGCTATCTACGAAAGTCCTCAGTTCCTCTACATGCTTGTGGGTGCTTGCCTCTTCTCTAAATACCCAAAAGAAACGCGTATGGATTATATCATCCGTTTCTATGATGCGGCTTCCAATTTCAAAATCTCTCTGCCTACGCCAATCATGGCGGGTGTCCGTACACCTACTCGTCAGTTTAGTTCCTGCGTTCTCATCGAATGCGGTGACTCACTCGACTCGATCAATGCTTCTTCAAGTGCTATTGTAAAATACGTCAGCCAACGTGCAGGCATTGGTCTCAACGCCGGTCGCATTCGCGCCCTCGGCAGCCCCATCCGCAATGGCGAAGCCTTCCACACAGGTTGTATCCCCTTCTATAAACACTTCCAAACAGCCGTTAAAAGTTGTTCACAAGGTGGTGTTCGTGGCGGCGCGGCAACGGTTTTCTACCCCTTATGGCACCGTGAAGTTGAATCTCTGCTCGTCTTAAAGAATAACCGTGGTGTTGAAGAAAACCGCGTTCGTCACCTCGACTACGGCGTACAGTTCAACAAACTCATGTATGAGCGCCTCGTCAAAAAAGGCAATATCACTCTCTTCAGTCCTGGCGATGTTCCAGGTCTCTACGATGCATTCTTCGAAGACCAAGAGAAATTCGAAGAGCTCTATATTAAGTACGAGAATGATCCGAGCATCCAGAAAGAAACAATGAAAGCTATCGAGCTTTTCTCCCTCTTTGCTTCAGAACGTGCAAGTACGGGCCGCATTTATCTACAAAATGTCGACCACTGCAATACTCACAGCCCATTCCAAGCTGATGTCGCTCCTATCAGACAGAGTAACCTCTGCCTAGAAATCGCGCTTCCAACTAAGCCTCTCGAACACATCAATGACGAAAATGGTGAAATTGCTCTTTGTACTCTTTCCGCCATTAACCTTGGCGCACTCGAAAGCCTCGATGAAATGGAAGAATTAACTGAGCTAGCCGTTCGTGCTCTCGATAGCCTCTTGGATTATCAGGACTACCCTGTGCCCGCAGCTCGCAATTCATCACTCAATCGTCGTACCCTCGGGATTGGCGTCATTAACTTTGCTTACTACCTCGCGAAAAATGGTGTCTTCTATTCAAATGGCAGTGCCAACAACTTGGTGCACAAAACATTTGAATCCCTTCAGTACCACCTCATTAAGGCTTCTTGTAAGTTAGCCCAAGAACTCGGTCCTTGTCCTAAGTTTAACGAGACGACTTACTCACAGGGAATCATGCCCACAGACACCTATAAAAGTTCTGTTGATGATTTCTGTAACGAAGACCTTCACCTCGATTGGGATCAACTCAAAGAAGATGTTAAAAAACACGGTATGCGCAACAGTACGCTCTCTGCGCTCATGCCTTCTGAAACATCTAGCCAAATTTCCAATGCAACAAACGGCATCGAACCCCCTCGTGGTCTCATTGCTGTGAAGCAGAGTAAAGACGGCATCCTTAAGCAAGTTGTTCCTGAAATCGAAAAATATAAATCTTACTATGAACTTCTTTGGCAGATGCCAAATAATACGGGTTACCTCCAACTCGTAGCGATCATGCAAAAGTTCATTGACCAAACAATTTCTGCCAACACAAACTACGACCCCTCCAAATTTGAAGGTAACATGGTTCCGATGAAAACTCTCCTGACGGACTTACTTACTGCTTACAAATACGGCGTCAAAACCCTGTACTACCACAATACACGTGATGGTGCTGGTGATTCCCAAGAAGAAGACGATGGCTGTGCTGGTGGCGCATGCAAAATTTAAAGAGTTCAATAGGATAAATCATGCAGTATTCAATTTTCAGTCAGGTCCCAAACGACCCCCTCAAAGAACCTATGTTCTTTGGCAACAACGTGAACGTCTCCCGTTACGACCAACAAAAACACCCTGTTTTTGAACAGCTTATCGAGAAGCAGCTCTCCTTCTTCTGGCGCCCAGAAGAAGTCGACTTGAGCCGCGATCGTGCGGACTTCAAAAAACTACCGGCTCACGAGAAGCACATTTTCTTGTCTAACCTCAAGTACCAAACACTCCTCGATAGTGTCCAGGGACGCTCGCCAAACGTCGCTTTCCTCCCCGTCATCTCTATTCCTGAGCTCGAAACTTGGGTTGAGACATGGGCTTTCTCTGAAACAATTCACTCGCGCAGTTACACACATATTATTCGTAACATCGTCAATGATCCTTCAGAAATTTTTGACGATATTGTCAATAACGAAAGCATCATTCAGCGCGCCTCATCAGTTTCTCACTACTACGATAGCTTCATCGAACTCCAGTGTTACTACAACCTCCTAGGTGAAGGTACCCACATGATCAACGATGTTCCAGTTGTCGTTAATATGCGCGAACTCAAGCGTCGCCTTTTCTTGACCGTTGTTTCAGTCAACGTGCTGGAAGCCATCCGCTTCTACGTCAGCTTTGCTTGTAGTTTTGCTTTTGCGGAACGCGCAGTTATGGAAGGCAATGCAAAGATCATTAAACTCATTGCTCGCGATGAAGCTCTTCACCTCACTGGGACTCAGCAGATGATTCAAATTTTCCGCGAAGGAAAAGATGACCCCGAGATGGCTGAAATCGCCGCTGAATGCGAAGGTCAAGTTTACCAAATTTTCTCTTCTGCTGCTGAGCAGGAAAAAGAATGGGCAAAATTCCTCTTCCGCGATGGTTCAATGATTGGTTTAAATGCTGACATCCTTGGTGATTACGTTGAGTACATTACTAATGTTCGCCTTAAAGCATCTGGCTACAAAAACGTTTTCCCAACAACACAAAATCCACTTCCGTGGATGAATAGCTGGCTCTCCTCTGACGCTGTACAAGTGGCACCACAGGAAGTTGAACTCAGTTCTTACCTCGTTGGACAAATCGATAGCGAAGTATCGGAAGATGCCTTCGACGACTTTGATTTCTAACTATGTCTAAGATCCACGTAGAAGACGCACACTGCTTTGAAGCACAAGGAGACATCAGTCTCCTTGAAGAGCTCGAAGCTCAAAATCTCGATGTTAACTACAGCTGCCGCTCCGGTTTTTGCGGAGCTTGCAAAGCTACTGTTGTAAAGGGCGATGTAGAAAATATTGAGTCCAGCATGTATATACTCGGGAAAGATGAAGTCCTCACTTGTTGCAGCAAAGCTGTAGGCGATGTCGAACTTTCCTTTAAAGAAAGATTAAATATATTTCAATCTGCTTACTCACTCAACATTTAAGCAGTTGAATTAAACTCAATAAGCACTTATTTTGATAGAGGCTCCCAATGTGGAGCCTTCTCTATTTTTACGAAAAACCAATTAGGATTAATTACGTGAGCAAGTTTTTCACCTCTTTCACTCTCTCCATCATTTTCTTTCTCTTCCTTTCTTGTGATAACAAGAGCAACTCGAAACCGAGTCCCGCACCAAAAACTCAAGAACAAACAAGTACGCAGAAAAGCGATAGCAATGACCCACACGCCAATTTTGTGGGGGCTAAAACTTGCGCAGAATGCCACCAAAAAGAACATGAAGAATGGCTAGGCTCTGACCACGAAAAAGCGATGGCTCTCGCAGACGAGAAGACTGTCTTAGCTAACTTCGATAATCAAACTCTAGAAGTCAATGGCGTTACGCACCGTTTTTACCGCGCCGAAAATGGTGACTTCATGGTCGAAACCGACAATGAAAAAGGCGAAATGGTGAGCTACAAAGTCGAATACGTTTTAGGTCATGAACCTCTACAGCAATACATGGTCAAAATGCCTGGCAATAGAATTCAATGCTTGCATACTGCTTGGGATACTAATAAAAAAGAATGGTACCATCTCTACAAGAATGAAAATCCCCCTGCAGGCGATTGGCTTCACTGGACAGGTCAAGGCATGACTTGGAACTCACAATGCGCCGACTGCCATACAACCAACACTCAAGTGAACTATGATCGTGCTAGCAACTCATTTAACACCAATTATTCCGAAGGCTTTGTCTCATGCGAATCTTGTCACGGCCCAGGGAAAAATCACGTAGATCATTACAAGGGCGATAAAAGCATTGTTGATGACCTCATCAAACTCACAAAAAAATCCGGAACAACTCAACAAGAAGAACTCAATCGCTGTGCCCCTTGTCACGGCCTTCGTAGCCGCCTTGATCACGCCGCTAATCCACACGGAGCAATTGGCGACAACTACGCGATGAACCTCGCACGCAATGGTCAGTATCAAGCTGACGGCCAGATATTAACAGAAGTATTTGTTTACGGTTCATTCACACAAAGTCGTCACCACCGCTTTGGCCTTCGTTGCTCTGACTGCCATAACCCTCACTCAGGTAAAACTAAGTTCCCCGGCAATAAAACTTGTACGCAATGTCATCTTCCTGATCAATACGACACGCCAAAACACACTTTCCATACAGATGCTGAAGACTCTAAATGCATCAACTGCCACATGCCTGGACGTTTTTACATGGGTGTTGACTTCCGTCACGATCACTCATTCCGTATTCCTCGACCTGACTTAAGCCAGCGTTATAATACCTCTAATGCATGTAATGACTGCCACACTGACCGTACTTTCAACTGGGCAGCACAGGCCATCGAAAAGAATTATGGCCCCACAAGAAAGGCTCACTTCAGTGAAGTTCTTCTCAGCCTACGCAATAATGAGCCTGGCTCCGTTGAACGCGCCTTGCAACTCTTAAAGACTCCTGAACTCACTCCAGAGATGGGACGTGCGGCGATCCTTTCGGAATTGCCCGCTACTTATTCTCTAGAAGTCGTTCGTCTGATTGAAAAGCAACTTACAGATCCTTCTGATCTCGTTCGTTATGCTGCAGTTGAAATTTGTGATCCACTCTCGGCCGCTGAAAAACTTCGTCTTTTAACTCCTATACTCAAAGATAAAATTCGTAGTGTTCGTCAAGAAGCCGCATTTGTTCTCTCTTCTATTGCTGATGCCGATTTCCCAAGCAAAGATCGAAATGCTCGCAAAAAGGCCGAAGACGAATTCATCCAAGCCAATGAAAGCACTGGTGACTCACCGGGCGGGCTCTTACGTTATGGTATTTTCAATGAACGTAAAGGTCAGCAAGAAGAAGCTCTTGATCTCTATCGCGCCTCTTTAAAAGTGGACAAACTCTTCCACCCAGCCCGAAGCGCTATGGCCACACTCTATTCACGCCAAGGTAAAAATGATCTTGCTGAAAAAGAATTGCGCATCATCATATCTCAATATCCACAGCTGGCACAATTCCAGTACATGATCGGTCAGCTCCTCGCTGAAGAAGCGCGTTATATGGAAGCTCAAAAGCACTTTGCAAAAGCAGCACAACTCCCTAACTGCCCGCCTCAAGTCTTTCGCAACTGGGGCCTCACCATGGAGAAAATGGGACAGCATGAACAAGCCTTAAAAATCTACCACAGTGGCTTACGTCTTTACCCAGGCTATGGCGAACTCCGTGCTTTCGTTCAACGTATTGAAGGCGCTAAACAGCAGCAGCAGGAACGTGAACAACGTCGCCAGCAGCAACTCCAACAACAGCCTCCGCAATAAGCTTAGCAAGGCTTTACACAGAGAAAAATTACAAATCTGTTAAATCTAGCTTTTATAACTTGCGTAAGAACTCCTTTTATTATTCAGTAAAATAAAAGGAGTTATACCATGAATCACATTCATTTAAGCAATAGTGAGTTTTCTGTTTTATCTAATGCAGGTCACTTTCAAAGCCAAGATCTTTTATGTCATTTACTTGATTTTGGATCCCGCCTCTTACCCGAACATAAACCTGACTTACCCCATATCATGAAAGAACTTCAAAATGAACAAAAAATGGGTAATGAAAATAATTGGGAGGAATGGTACCATGATCAAATGAATGATTCTCTTAATCAAGAAACTCGTCGAATGACTTTTATGATCAAAAGAATGATTAGCTCACTGTCTAAACTTAAACCTAGCGACATTAAGAATTTTTGTCGAGAACGACTGATAACTGACTCATTCATCGGCACTGAAGCTAAACACGCTATCCTACAAAAAATTGCCCTAGAAAATCATTGTGCTCTGGAGATGGCCAATAAAGACTCAGCTTATGACGGTTATATAAATAAGCATCCAGTGATCATCAAACACTACCATACGAGTCACGATAATGCTGTAGAAGAAATCACACAAGCGAGTACCATCTTTTATGAACTCCATGAAGATGAAATCGAGCTTATGTATAACATGGCTAGTTAGATTCCCTTAGAGTGACTATACGATTATGGATGAACATCCATAATCGTACACTATAGATTAGACAACATCAACAACATAAAGAATTAATAATTAAATACTTATATGTAAATAATTTATTTTAAGTAAAGTCATTGCTCTATTCTCTTCTTTATTTTTAAGAATGAGGATACAATGAATACATTACCAAAAATCAACGGCATCTGTATATAACTCCCAACTCTGTGCTTGATGTCAATCCCAGGCAGCCGTAAGCGCTGATTCTGAGCTAAACTTAATTAAATCAGATTATTTTGTGAAATCTCAAAAAGTCACAAACTGAGAAAAACTCTTGATATATTTCTATAAGGACTTGACAGATAAGCATTTACGTGATTTTCGAAACTATGTAAGTACTTAATAACAAGGAGTTTATAGATGTTACAGAGCAACGGAAACGAAACGATTCAAAATCAGCTAAAAGCAATTTTAATACGAGCTTATGAAATGGCGAGGGATGCTGAAAGACATCCTGATTGGATACGAAAATGTCAGGTAATCTCAGATATTGATTTTTTGTTGTTCAGTATTTTACGAGCGACTATTCAAGTCAAAAGCGGTCTTCATTTTCTGCAACACCTTGACCAAGTTCTTGAACAACAGGTTGCTTCGAGTACGTGGTTTGACGCTAATGAGTCTGAACGTCGTGCCCGAATGGTTATGGCGGTGACTCCATTTTTTAATAAGCTTTTACAAAAGGAAATTTCGGATCAAGGCGTTAATCACCTAAAAGATTTCAATGAATTAGATGACTACGATTGTGTAGCCTACGACGGACACTTTATGAAACGAGCCTGTCATGTTAAAAATGCACCAGGGGCTAAGAACAAAGCCAATGCAGGTTACATATTTGGCACTGATTTAAGAACAGGCTTCCTTGAGCCCGTAAAAGTTGTCTCAGATGGCAGTAAAAAAGAAAGTGAGATACCATATTTCAAAGATTTTTGTGAAGATCAAAGAGTAAGCTCATGGTGTAGAAATAAGAAGATTACAGTTTATGATCGTGCTATGTCTAGCGCAGGTTTTCTTATTGATGAAATGAAAAAGAAGCACTATTTAGTTACCCGCTCCAAAAAGAATTCGACATGGGATAAAATGGAGAAACTACAGTGGGATAAAAATGACCCTAGCAACACTAATGTACTCAAGGATTTCCTTGTTACCAAAAAGCTCAAGAGAAAAAACGAAAAGCTCCGCCTTATCGTATATTATGATGTCGAGCGTCAAAAAACTTATCGATTTTTAACCACGCTTAGTACAGATATACCCCCTGGTTTAATTGCAGAACTTTACAGAAGACGATGGCAGTTCGAAAAGGCATTTGATAACACCAAAAATGACTTAGGTGAAATTAAAGCTTGGGGAACCAGCATACCCAGTATGAAAATACAGATGTGTTCAATCGTATCTGCTTATAATATTATACGCAGTTTTAACGAGCTGAATTTAGTTCGCAATCCCGATATGGTTCATCCTGCCCAGATAAAGCAAGAAAAGCGAACTGATAAACTCCGTAATTCACTAGCGGATTCAGCTCAAAAAATCAACCCTCTTAGACTCGCAGGTAATTTAAGACGGCTCAGCAGAAAGACCGTCTCATCCATTCAAAATGCCATTTTAAGAGAAACGCCTATACGAGAACTCTTGAGATGGCTTTACAAGGAACTCAAACCACGAGTATTAACCTGATTTACGGAAGCCATTGACCAAAAATCATCCAAGGTGGCATGGGCATCGCAGTCTCTGACTGGAAACTCGCCAAAGCCGTAGCTCAACAAGGTCAACTAGGTGTCGTTTCTGGCACAGCAATTGAAAATGTCATGATTCGTCGCCTACAAAATGGCGACCGCAACACTTTAAAAGCTCTTAAATCTTTCCCGATTAGGGCAATTAGTGAAAAAATCATCTCTAAATTTTTCTTAGCTGAGGGAAAAGTTGCGGACCGTCCCTATCGCCTAGCTCCACTCGCCTCGATCCCGCTCAAGACAGAACTCACAGAGCTCATCATTGCTGCTAACTTTTGTGAAGTCTACTTGGCTAAGCAGGTTGGTGGTCAAGTGGGTATCAACTATTTAGAAAAAATCTCGCTCCCACTTCTTCCTGCACTTTACGGTGCGATGCTCGCAAATGTTGATGCCGTACTCATGGGCGCAGGAATTCCGATTGCTATCCCAGGTATCTTAGATCAACTGAGTAAAGGTGAATGCTGTCGACTCTCTATCCCTGTAAGCGGCGCCTCAAAGGAACAAGATTTCTATCAAGAATTTAACCCACAAGAATTCTGCCCAAATACAGAGCTGAATAGACCTGCTTTTTTAGCCATCATCAGCAGTAAAATTGTTGCAAAAACACTTATAAAGCGCGCCACGGGTTCTATTGAAGGCTTTATCATTGAATCACACTCAGCGGGTGGCCACAATGCTCCTCCGAGGAAGGTCAAAGACCAAACTACCGAGGCCTTTAGTTCTAAAGATTCCGTCGACCTAGAACGCTTCAAAAATCTCAACTATCCATTTTGGCTAGCGGGTTCTTTCGCTCAGAAAAACGCTTTAGAAACTGCAATAGATTTAGGAGCCTCAGGCATTCAAGTAGGTTCAGCCTTTGCCTATTGCGAAGAATCTGGAATCACCACTGAAATTAAAAACCAGGTGAGCAGCGAAAACACCTCCAAAGGTTTACAGATTTACACTGATTTCAAAGCTTCCCCCACTGGCTATCCCTTCAAGATCATCAAGCAAACTTGGCACAAGCAAGAAACTGCAGTAGAACGTCGACGCGTCTGCGACCTAGGTTACCTACGCGAAGCCTGCTTGAATGACGAAGGTAAACTCGAGTATCGCTGTCCCGCAGAAAATACTGATAATTACATCGCTAAGGGTGGCGAGCTTCAAGACACCGAAGGACGTCAATGCTTGTGCAATTCACTCTTAGCCACAGTTGGATTAGGCCAAGTACGCAAAGACTTCGTAGAACCGCCACTCTTGACGGCTGGTGAGGACTTTTCATTTTTAACAAAGCTCACTCGAGATAAAACATCTTATTCCGCGAGTGACGTCATTGCCTTTATCCTAAACTAAGACCCCAGAGCTATCCTCTCGGTAGAGTCTCCAAATTTCTGAACAGGAGTGCCAAAGGCATTAGACATACCGAGAAACAGGTTTGAGAGCGGGGTTTCCTCCGCATAAACTTTGTGTCCCCCACTCTTGATAGCTCCTCGCCCTTTACCTGCGAGAATCAATGGGAGGTTATGGTGATCATGGCGATTGCCATCGCGAATGCAGGAACCAAAAAGCACCATCGAATTATCGAGTAAATTTTGCTCTCCTTCTTGAACTCTTTTAAGCTTCTGAAGAAAGTAAGAAAAGTGCTCAACATGATAGCGATCAATTTTTTTCAGTTGCTCAATTTTATGCTCTTTATTTTGATGATGAGATAAGGAATGATGCCCTTCTTCAACGCCGAGGGATTTATGGCGTAAATTAGAACCCCCACGGCCGAGCATGAGTGTGGACACACGAGTTTTATTGGTCTGGAGAGCCAAAGTCATGACATCATAAAATAGTTTGACTTTGCGAGGATAGCTAAAGCTTTTATCTGTTGAAAAATCGGGCACCTCAAAACTTTCATCCAAGTCTGTTTCTGAAGCAATCATCATGCTTTTTTCCATATCTCTGAGCGCATCTTGGTATTCTTCAATTTTTAGTCGATCACTCTTCGACACAACTCTCATTAAATCTTGACTTTCTTGTTGAACTAAATCTAAAACTGAACTTTGACGTGCTCGTGCTAGGGCTTTTTGCCTTCTCGATAAATGAGCTTCTGGATCACCAAATAAACGTTCAAAAGCATCGCGTACACCACTCTCGCGCGCTAAGGGAAGTTGAGCATTGGCCCAAGAAATATTATTTACATAAGCACAGCTATAACCCGAATCACATTGACCTGCCACGCCCCCCGATTCCATGGAGTATTCTAAGGAATCAAAAGTACATTCACCTCTAATTTGCGATGCCAAAACTTGATCAAATGATACCCCTGCTTGGATATTTTTCCCGGAAGTTTTACGAATTTGACGCGCCGTTAAAAAGGTCCCACTACTTCGTGCGTGATCACCTGCGCCATCACCATTCGAACGAGCTTTTTCATGACCTAGATTACTCAGAAGAAGGAAATCTTTTCTGTACTCTTCTAAACTTTTCAAACTCGCTGGCATCGTATAGCCGGCGCCTGCTTGCTCCGGCTTCCAGTCAGGAGACCAAACTCCATTCGGCAGAAAAATAAATACTGCTCGTGTTTTAGCTATATCCTGTTTCTTATCTGCAAAAGTCTCGAGCCAGGGCAAGCTCATGGCGAGTCCCGCAACTTGAATCACTCGACGGCGACTAAACTGATCAAACGCATTCATAAATAACTTTCACCTTGGATAAGATTTTCATATTAAGATTTATACCTAAAGACTTTTGATAAAACAAGTTCTATAATAACATCTTCGAGACGACAGGAGTTTTCAAGTGTTTTTTGGTGAATCTCATAAAGCGTCCGATAATCACCAGGCTCTAAGCCCCTACCCAAGGCGTATATCATTAGCTTTTCTATCACTGTATGCTGAAACTCAGTTTCGTTATTCATTAAGTAATTTTGCACATCAGCCAAACCACTTAATTGACTTCCGTCGGGTAAGCGTCCTCCTAAATCAATCGCTTTCCCTAATTCATAAGTATCGCGCCATTGGCCGATGGGATTGTAGTTTTCAAAACTCAGTCCTAATGGATCCATTCGCAAATGACAAACCGCGCAATCTGGATCTTCTCTATGCTTGGCAAGTTGCTGAGAAATCGTCATTCCCACATGATTCTCATCACCTTCTTCTAAAGCCGAAACTCCGGGAGGTGGCGGAGGTGGTGTGAAACCCAACATTTCTTCCAGTATCCATTTTCCTCGTTTAACGGGACTTGTTCTCGACGCCTCTGAAGTCACTGTTAAAACAGATGCCGTTGACAAAATACTATCGCGCCCCGCAAAAGCAGGGACTGCTTTTATATTCCATTGATATTTACCTTTAACTCCATAGTGCTTCGCCAGCTTTTCATTGATAAATAATTGATACCCACGGATAAAAAAACTCAGCGGCAAGTTATTTTCTAACACATAAGAGAAGTACGCGTAGACTTCCATTTTCATAGACTCTTTAAGCCCGCCATTCCAAGCTGGGAATTTGCGGTTACTCACATCCACAAATTCTAAATTTCTCACTTGTAACCACTGACCCGAAAAATTCTTCACAAATTGTTTTGCTCGATAAGACTCCAGCATGCGTTTCACTTCGGTCCTTAAAACTTCGACCTTATTCAAGTCATTTTTTTGAGCTAAATGAAAAAGCCTTTCATCGGGCATGCTGGACCACAAAAAGTATGACAAACGCGAAGCTAACTCGTAATCGTTGAGCATTGTTATTGCTGCTTTAGGTTTTTGCTCGACTCGAAACAAAAATTTTGGTGAAACTAAGACCGCCAAAAAACAGCTTTTCAAAGCTTTCAAATGCCCATCTCCTTGAGCACGTAATTCCTTGTAAACTCGATTAAAGCTCTCTGATTCTTTCACACTTACAGGACGCCGGTAGGCCCTCTCCATGAAACGTTTAAGAATCACATCAAATTTTTGATCCTTTGGTACCAAGCGCTGATGGCTTTGAGGGATTGCAGGAAGTTTTTGAGGTCCACTAATCTTTAAGTTATGAAAATGGAAATTGCGATCGCCGTGAAGAGGATGATTATAATCGTTTATAAAGGAAACCTTCACTTTATGAGTCCCAGGTTCTAAGTCCACATCCAAAGAATAGCCTTCCGCTTTAGTTTCTTCGGCACTTACATCAATAGTTTTTAGTTTCTTGTCATTGACTGCTATTTCAACCTGGACCTTTTCATCACCTGCCTGGTCTCCCTCTGCTTTCATCTGAATTCTGTATTTACCTTGATGCTTTAGAGTGAAATTCACCGACAAACTACCATTCGCCCACACATGGTGAACATCTTCAATAACTCGCCCACTTGCTTTTGGCAAACGCGTCATACTTTCGACATCAAAAGTCCACTCTTTATGCTGGGGTAATTCATCTAAAATGGCTTGATCAAGAACTTGTTTACTATATTTCAAATACTTTTCCATTGAAAGTGAGGTCACACTAAGGAGCTCGGCAATATTATCAAAGCCGTAACCAGAGTTATCGGAAGGCAGGTTTAAACTCGGAGCCTTACTGAGGTAGAGCAAGTCTTGAAGCGTATTCTGGTACTCCTGCTTATTTAAACGCCTAGGTTTTAGAGCACTAATTTCAGGATCTATGGACATGTAGGTTTTACTCAAGCTATCCTCGAGCCAAACAGTCATATTTTCCCGATCTTCTAAGCTGATTTTTTTACTATCTTGCGGAGGCATCTCATGGCTCTTTAAATAGCTCCAAGCACGTTTCCATTTTTGCGGTGACCGCAAATGACCTTGCTCTTTTGGTAATAATGATTGTAAATCTAAGCCACCCTTTTCTTTTCCAGGTTTATGGCATCGGCAACATTTTGACTCAATCAAATCAACAGCACACCACCCATAGCTCATGAGCGTAAAAAAGAGAAAGAAGGGAAAAAGTTTCAATTAAGTATTTACCTTATCGAAAATATTTAAAAAATCTCCGCAATCACGATAAACACCCGCACAACGCTCAAGTAAGCCCTGGGGAAGTTCAAGCATATCGGGAATGTGAATCGTTTGCATGCCCGCATTCAACGCCGCCTCCACTCCGTAACGTGAATCTTCAAAGGCCAAACAATTTAATGAATCGACTCCAAGTTTTTGGGCCGCGCTTAAATAAATATCTGGAGCGGGCTTACTATGCTCGATTTGATCTCCACCAACAAGAATAGAAAAATATTTTATTAGCCCCGCTTTGGCCAACTTTTTTTCCGCTGTTGCATGGTCTGTAGATGTCGCCACCACCATCGGAATTTCTTCTTGTTTCAAGTACTCCAACAAAGCAACAACTCCTTGTTTCACGGGCGCCGCTTTCTCAACTGTTTGCACAAAATAGCGACTTTTCCAAAGCTTGACGAATGGCTCCAAGTCATGAGTCGGCCCCAGTTTTTGCGCGATTCGCAAACGAACTTCTCGACTATTTAAACCTATCAAAGAACGATACTCATCGAGAGATAATTCTTGATCATATTCTTTGAAGACTTGCGTCAAGATTTCACAACATATCCTCTCCGTATCGAGAAGAAGGCCATCCATATCAAAAACAGCTGCTTGTATATTATTTAGAATCATGGGCCCTTTTCTATATCTACATACTAATAATACGATCATAAAGACTAAATATTACATATAAAGTACATTTACCCAAGCATTCTTAATAACAGATTATTATTAAACTCCACTCATGAGAGCTGTGCTCAGATAAGTCATTATAAAATGAAAATGAAAAGACTGTCAAAACCTTTCATTGCGTTGCGATTCCTCTTGAAACAAAGCACTACAAAGGAATCCGATATGAAAACTAATAAATTCTCCCTCATCGAACTTTTGGTCGTCATTGCGATCATTGGCATTTTAGCCTCCCTCATCCTACCGGCTCTGGGTAAAGCTCGTAAACAATCTCAACAAGCTGTATGTAACTCTCAACATAAACAGATGAACACTGCCATTTTCATGTACGTCGATGATCATGATGATTACTTCCCTACAGTTGATCATCCTACATCAAACACCTGGAAAGGCTGGCAACTCTACATTGCAGAATACCTAAAAATAGACACTACAGATAGAGACAACTTTGAAGGATCAGTATTTTACTGCCCAAGTCAAGAAAATATTTCAGGCACCATTTATCAAGCGACTGGAACTGCTTACAACCGTTACTTTGGATCAAATCGTTTTTATTCGAATGGTGCAGCCTTCAATACTTTAAAACAATTAAGTGCTATTGAAGATTCTACTGAGACAGTAACAACTATTGACTCCCTAGACAACACTGATTATAACAGCGCATCCAATACTAAGGATAAGCCCGTGGGCTATCGACATAAAGGTGGTGTCAATGTGGCATGGGTTGATGGTCATGTATCTTGGCAATCGACAGAATTCATGTCTGCAGGAAAAAATGGCGAAAACCATTACTACTACCTCTTCGACAAGCCTTGAGTTTATACTATACTCATATGATTTTGATGAAAAACCTCCATAAAATTTGTTTTTAAGACAAAGGTCATATTCTTTGTATTTAATGATTGGCAATTCTTAAGGCAAAATAGGCACATGAAACATAAATTCACACTGATTGAACTTTTGCTTGTCGTAGCCATTATTGGCATCCTTGCATCACTTCTTCTACCTACTTTAGGAAAAGCTCGAAAAACATCACAACAGGCCGTCTGCAAATCTCAACAAAAACAACTAGGCTCTGCCATCTACATGTATGTAGATGACAATGAATATATGCCCTCTGCTTCTCACCCCACTAAAAGCAGTCGTTTAGGGTGGAAAGTTCACCTCGGTCCTTACATCAACTCCAGTGGAGATGGTTCTGAAGGCGGCGCTGCCCCCTTTAGATGCCCAAACTCTGAACTGGGCACTGGCTACACTAACCAAGAAGCCGGCACCGCTTACAATATAAAAATGGGTGATGACCGTTACCCTGCCCGCCCAGCAGTCAAATTAGATGAAATTGAATCCGCTGTCCAAACGGGAGTAATCTCAGATTCTGTGGATGGTACCGATTGGGTTATTGCCTCAAAACTTCTACCATCCGAGGATGCCGTTGGTTATCGTCACAAAAATGGTTTAAATATTCTTTGGGCGGATGGTCACGTGCAGTGGTTTACCACTGTAGCCATTCAAGCTGGAAAGAATGGAACTCCGGATTGGTATTATGAAGTCAGCAAACCTTAAAGTAAACTTTTTTTCATAGAGCTGTCAAAACAACTAACTATATCGCTATTCATCCTGCAATAAGTTTAAAAGGAAATAGATATGAAAGTTAGACAATTCTCCCTCATCGAGCTCCTAGTCGTCATTGCTATAATAGGTATTTTAGCATCAATGATTCTACCTGCTCTTGGCAAAGCTCGTAAAACATCTCAGCAAGCCGTTTGTAATTCACAGCAAAAACAAATTGGCACCTCAATTTATTTATACGTAGATGACAACGAATATATGCCATCCACATCACATCCTAATCAATCGAGCCGACTAGGATGGAAAATGCACGTAGCATCCTACCTCAATACAGAAGGAAACGGTTCCGGTGGTGGTTCAGCCCCATTCAGATGTCCAAACTCAGAACTTGGTACTGGCTACACAAACCAAGAGGCCGGAACTGCTTATAACATCAATTTTGGTGATGACCGATTTGCAAACAAGCCTGCAGTGAAATTAACAGAAATCGAATCTGCTGTGGAAACAGGGGTCATTGCTGACTCTGTGGATGGAAGTGATTGGCTGATTGCCTCCAAACTCCTTCCCTCTGAAAATGCTGTTGGCTATCGTCATAAAAATGGTCTCAATATTTTATGGGCCGATGGTCATGTAGCTTGGTCTTCTACAGTAAGCATACAGGCGGGCAAAAACGGTGTTGCTGATTGGTATTATGAAATAGAAAAACCCTAAGATTTTTTAAGACAATTAGCAAATATCACTTGAGCATAAATATGATTTAAATGAAAACAAGCAGGATTCAATCAAATCGAAGCCTTAACTAAAAACGACACCAAAAACTTCTGCTATAGTTTTATAGTAAACAGTTTAATAAGTCACCTCTAACTCTTGACTAAAAGTTGTACTCCTCTAAAGATATGACTATAAATACTTATGAATCTCTGATTCACTTTTATAAGGTACTTTGCCAGATGGCACATACTTGGCTGCTTCTTCTAAATGAAGATCTTGGTCTTCAAAGAAAATATGGGGACGGAAGGCCTTGAGAATTTTCGATTTATCTAGACCACCCAAAAAGAAAACTTCGTCCACGTAAACGCCCCAAGTCCGCAGTGTTTTAATTACACGCATTTCTGCAGGGGCACTGCGGGCAGTCACAATCGCAATCCGTACGGGAGATGATTTTACATTAAAGGGCAAACGGCTCTGAAGTTGTGATATGCTTCGTAACAACTGAGCGTAGGGTCCTTCGGGCATCGGCACATCCTGATGGGCGTCTTCATGATCAAAAAAACCTTTGAGACCTTGAGCTTTAAAGACGATTTCGCTACTATCATCAAACAAGACAGCGTCACCATCAAAAGCTAAGCGAACCTGACCTTCTTCGATATTGGAGGTATGTGGTGGCTTTTGTACAATTGCAGAAGCACAGCTTTTGGCATCGATAACTTTTTGCGCATCTCGCACATTCGTTGTCAAAAAGAGATCCACATCATAGGCTTCTAAATAGGGCACAACTGATTCACCCCCCGTAAAAGCATGTCGACTAATATTTAAGCCACGACTTCTGATATTATTAAAAACCACTACACCCGTCTCTGGACTATTGCGCGACATCACAACGACTTCCACAATGGGGACTTCACCCTGTTTTTTATACTGATTGAGCCCTAAGAGTGCACTCACCAAAGGCATCGCCGTCCCATCTGCTAAGTCGTCTTCTTCACGCTTCAACATGTATGCACGATAATTCTCTACTGCAGTTTCTGGGTTTTCTTTGAAGGCTTCCTGAAAGACGTCATCCGCTTCACTCATGTCAAATAAAGCTGTTGCGGACACCGCAACCACTAAAGTTTTTTCTAAATCTACTTTCATCTTTATCGCTCTAATTAACTTTAATGGAAAGTTTGTCGGCAGCACTTTGCACCAATGAATATAGCGCTTCATACTCATTTTGATGAAGCCCCAACTCACGATTTAACATTTTTAATGCTACGGGGATATAAAACTCAAAACTCCCTTTCCCTCGAATATGACTTAAAAAACCATAGGCACCTAAGGCTTGCATGTGCCTTTGTATCGCACAACGGTTATAGTCACTTTCACTTGTATCAGTCACATGAGCACATTTTGAAAAATAATAGTTTTTCAGCTCTTCTTGTAAATCAAGATCATAATCCATGTAAGGATCTCCAATGAAGGATGCCGCATCATAAAGTGCGGGCCCATAATGCGCTCCTTGAAAATCAATCAAACCTACACTCCCCTGACGAATCATCACATTTTCAGACTGAAAATCGCGATGCATCAAAACTTTATCTAAGCCATTCACTTGATTCGCTAAACTTAGGCGCTCCGCATCAACTTGAGCCTGATTTTTTTTGTATTCATCTTCCAAGCCTGCCACACGAAAAATAAAGCGCTCTAAAAAATAAGAACTCTCCCACATCAAGACATCTAAATTAAAAACTTTGTCCCTCAAAGGTTCCGCTATAGATTGGAACTTATGAAGCTCAACTAAGCATTCTTTAGCTTTGCCTAAAATTTGCTCTTGAGTCTTACCTTGAGACCATAGACGAAAAGTATCATCCCCCCAATCTTCTAAAACTAATTGCCTAGCTTTTGGTCGGTGATTATAAATTTGAGGGACCGATACTTTCTCTGCAAGCAAGCGCTGTGTAAGTGTTTTCTGACGCTCAATTGTATGATCAATGCTTGAGTAGTCTAAAACGACACCCTCATCCCGCCTTCTGTAAATCCTGTCCGAACCACCATTACCAATCGTATCTAGATCGCTATTTTTACTCGCCTCAGTATAATCAAAATCAACTTTCATCCCGGGCCCAAGGATACAATTTTGCAGTCGACTTCCCTGAGCCACCTTTGTACCAGGCAATAAAATAACATTAGAGAGTTGCACATCGCCTCCAATTTCAACGCCTTGTTCAACGACACAATAAGAGTCTATTTGGCAATCCCATGGAATATTTAAAGGTTCTGCAAAGAACCTCTTCACTCCATTCATACTCTCTAAAACACCTGCGGCGTATGTATTCACATTGCCCAAATCCAACCATTCCGACTCTCGCCCAATATCGTAAACGCCCACTTTTTCACCCGCATTACGTGCATCTTCCCAAAAAGGCACAACATGAGATTCCCCCGCAGGTAAATATTTCAAAAACCCTGGCTCGTACAAGACCACACAGGCATAGCCGAACCAACACTCGACACGAGGGTCTTTCATTGCTTTATCGATGCAAATAAACGCGCCTTTTCCAGAGGCTCCAACTCGACGTTCATGCTCGCGATCTTGCACGGCTAAGGTGACTAAATTCCCTGAATTTTCATGATATTCGAGCATCCCTTTCCAGTCAAAATCAGTCAAGACATCACCATTAATTAACAGACTTGTCTGTTTTTTGAAAAAGTTTTGAGCATTCCATATTGCGCCACCTGTCCCTAAGAGTTCTTCTTCTTCAAAAAATTGATACTGCTTTGCTTCATTCCATTTTTCGAATTGTTCTTTTTTATAGTGAACATTCAAAGCTATCTCATTGATATCCACACTCATAGAAACTCGATCTATCATTCTATCTATCAAACTTTGACCCGCAATTGGCAACAGAGGTTTAGGGTACAAATTTGTCACTGGACGCAAGCGACTCCCATACCCTGCTGACGCAATAAATAAATTGATTGGCATTGTTAAATCCCCTTGAAATTAGCCTTCTAAGAATACAAAACTGTATACTATTGATCTGTTTTTTGTCTAAATAAAGCATTTTATAGGAAAATATGCTTGAACTTAATCTTCACCAGTCCAAAATATGACATGATTTAATTTAAAACTCTCTTTTTTACATGTCACTAAGTTAAGCCTCTCACTTCAAGGAATAAAAAAATGCTCATCGGAGACACAGTTTTTGAAAAAAAATCTTTCAAAAACACGGACGAAATCCTCAATAACTTTTGCACACAAGAGTTTCTCAATAAAAATAGCATCGTAAGAAATGAGTTGGTCAACAAAACACTCTTAGAGCTTATTGAAGCCGAACCTCGCAATTCATTCCTACTCAGAGAAGTGATTGATTATGCGGCAAAAATCACCGAGAGCCACGTCCTTGACGGCAAATTTAATGTTACTGCTTTTGAACGTTGGTTAAACCAACACTCAGGTCTCAATGAAGCAGAACAGTTCGTTATTCGTGGTAAAATCAGTGGGAAACACATCCCAAGAGATGAGTACCAACTCTACTTTCCTATTGGCCACGACAAATACTACCCAAACTCGCACTATATCACGGCGCACAATCCCCCAGACCTCGATAGTACCACGGGATCTTTTATTGGCTGGTTGGATGCCTTCTCTTGTAAAGTTGGCCAAACACTTACTGTCTGGAATGTCCCTCAGGGAGAGCCCAGCCCGCTCATCTCGCATTTTTTCAACAAAATTTTCACCCCCAACGTTTTCAGTCGAGTCGCCAAACATAAGTCTCTCATATCCCCAGTGGCAATGGATATTGTCAACCAACACAAATTGATTCGTGTAACTGGCAATTCTAACATCCGCGACTTTCAACACGAAAGGAATACTAACCACATAATCGTGGTGGATGAAGATGGCTACTACCTCGGTGACTGGCGCGTAGCTGATGTTGATACGGTAGGTCGCATTCAGCGCCTGCTCAACATCACCATACATTCATACGAAAAAGTACTTATATCATCTTTCACTGCGCTAATGAGTCGTGACACCATCACTCATCAGGAAATACAAGAGTACTTGGACCAGAGCTTCAACAGCAGTTTAAGCGACAGTCAAATGAGCTTCCAGCGCTACCACCACCAAGATTGCGAACTCTTGGACCTCTATTTGAAAAAGGTGTTAAAGCTCGAGCACGGTAGTAAAACCAGCTTCCTCGATTTCTTTAGATTCATGGATAAAGTTTCGAACTCGAACTACTGTGAATTTGTTGATCACATGAACTCTTTCCTTGCTCCAGAGAACTTTGATTACAAGAACGAAGCCTTCTCTCTAGCGAGATCAAAAATCTTTGCCACATTTAACAAAGCTTTTGACAACTTAAGTGCCTCAATACAAGCTGGTCGCAATTACTATGACCGCATGGACCTCGCTCTTGCCGTCAAAAAAGAAGTTTTGGGCAACACAATCAACTACGTTAGTACAAAAGCTGAACCCACTGAAATCAAGAACAAGCTCCGTGGCTATCAGCACGTCACAGTTTGCTTCCACGATAAAAAACAACGACTTATCCCTGTCGGGGTGATTCACCGTTCGGACATGGTCAGCGACTCCCTTGGTTCAGTCACACTGCGTGATTTCTGTAATTTAGACGAAATAAAAATTGCTCCAAGCGTACGTACGATCTCTGCTATCGATCACCATAGGTCGGAAATGAACTCCAGAGAGTGCATGACGGTCACCATTGCAGACGTGCAATCTGTCAACGTCATCATAGCCGAACAAGCCTTCACAATTAACGATCGTTATGGTTGTCAGAACCAAAGTCTTCACTCAATCGAAGATCAAATGGCAGAACTTCACAAGAACAAATCATTGAATTCTGAAGGTTTTAGCCTTCTCAATCGTTTAATCCAAAAAAAACAAGCCGTCTACAGGTCAGGGGTCAAATATTTCATTAACCCCGAACGAGAGCTCATTGAATACTCACTCATGCTCAATGCTATTATTGATGATACTGACCTCTTCAACAAATGTGGATGGCGTGACCTCAGTGCTGTCGCTCACCTCGTCAACCGCATGAAGAGCATCGTCTGTAAAAAAGAAGTCCAAGTTCTTAGCATAGAAAAATATAACAGGGCTTCAAAAACTGATCTCAAGGCCGCTATCAAGGAATTCCTCCATAACGAAGATGTAAAATCATTCTACAAAAACATTTTTGATTATCGCGAAGTCTTGATTAGCCAATGGTTAGCCAACTCAAAAGACCACCAGTTTTGTTACGAAGATCGCAAAATCCAAAACGAGTTCTGCGCAATTAGCCAACTAAAAATCTTCCCCAATAACCGCGATTGTTTTAATGAGCATCGTGATGCACTTCTCGAGAGCTGGTTAAATAGCAATGAAGTTGTTGCTCGGAAATCTTCTGTTGTAGATCTCTTTTTACAGATGAACTCAACTATTGAAATGAAGGGATCAAACTCAAACTCAGAAGGCTGTGATGAAATTTGGATTCGTATCAACTCTAATAGTGAACAAGCTGAATCACACTTAAGAATTTTCTTTAACACCTTCACACAATCAAGTAAATACCCTGACGTTATTGAAGAAGTCATCATCGAAGGCTCGAACGCTGAGGACAACAAGATACTCATACCAATCATAACAAACAACCTGAAGTTGCCTTACACAATACGAGACAATAAAGAAAAAAGATCGATTATATGCCTCAAAATCAAACAAGGCAGTCTGAATAGCCGGAAAGCAGACATCACGCCATTCCTGCCAAAATAAGCGGACATTTCGCCCTGTAATGCGTCATTATGACGCCATTACTTTCACTACAAGACTTGATAAGCTCCTGTTTTTAACACATAATTAACTAGAAGGCAATATTTTACACACTCAAAAATACTTGATGGCACGACTCGTGCTTTTCCTATGCCAAACAATTTACGGAGACACACATGTCACTAAAAAAATACATCCTCCCTCTTGGCGAAGTATCTTCTGTTGCTGAAGCCGCAAGTTTGCAAGAGGCTTCAATCAAACTAGAGAAAGATCCTCAGAGCTCATTCTATATAGCGCACATGGATGACCAGATTTCACTTCCAGATAACCTCCATATTCTGGAAATCAAAGAATCGAAAATCACTCCTGCATCAGAAAGCGACGACGTGGATAACAAAGAAACGCCTGCCACCCAAGCCCCTGCTGACGGCAACATGCTTGATCTGCACTTACGTTTCCATTTGCCTCCCGGCTTAGATAGGACATATTTTGAAAGTGCTCTTCACTCCAAAATATCCCAAGCTATTGAGTCTATTATCAATGATGGTGGCTCTTCAGAGCAAGAATAATTTCTTACTACAAAAACCTGCATTTTTAAATGCAGGTTTTTTTATGTAAGAAAACGCCTATCCACTTTTACGGATTAAATTTTGGGTATACTCTAATGGCTAATAAATCACATTAGATCAAATAGGAATCATCATGCAAAGCGCCTCAATCACTGTTTGTATGGACAAAGATATTGCTCATCTCGCCGTAAAAGGCCGAGGTACATTTGATAATAGCGAAGCCATTAGAAGCTTCTGCATGATGGCCATTGAAGGCTCTGCTCAAAAAATTGACATCAATATGCTCGAATGCACTGGCATGGATAGTACTTTCATGGGCATCCTCACGATGCTTTCTAGAATGGGCACCATGAAATCCTGCCCCGTTGAGCTCAACAATGTCAACGAAGCCAACAAAAAGAACTTTAATTCTTTAGGCATCAGCCAAATCCTCAACTTCACCAACACTTCGACTCAGCAAATCCCCATGCACACTTTAAAGAGTGAAAACATGAGCGAAGAAGAAAAACATAAAAATATTCTCGATGCACACCAAGAACTCATAGACGCCAACGAAGAAAATCGTCCAGTTTTCCAAGACATCATCACTTACTTAAAAGAAAACAACTCATAACCCCCTTAGGATATACCCATGAAAAAACTCCTTTTCATTGCTCTTTTCATTGCAGCTCCACTGACACAAGCTTTAGAAGTCGTCACCATCGACATGAACAAAGTTTTCGAAAACTACTACCGTACTTTGATTGAGAACAAAAAACTCGCTAAAGAAAAAGACATCACTGAATCACGTTTAAAAGAAATGCAGGCGCAAGTCTACAAACTTCAAAACGATTACCAAACTCTCATGCGTGAATCCATGAATCCAGTCCTCAGCGAAGGTGCGCGCACACAGAAAAAACAAGATGCCGAAGCAAAAGCAACAGAAGGGCAAGCCGCACTCAAAAATTTAAAGTTTTTCCAGCAAAACCTTCAAAAAGAAGCTGTTGGCAAACGCCGTACAATTACTGCCGAACTCACAAAAGATATCCAAAAAGTTGTTGACAAGTACGCTGTTGATAACAAAGTCGACCTAGTCCTCGATGCTTCAGGCAAATCAGTCAACGGCGTCAACCTTGTAATCTACAGCAAAAATTCTCTATCAATCACAGATAAGATCCTTGCTAAAATCAACAAAGGCCACGAGGATTTTGTCAACAAAATCATGAATGAGAAAAAAGCCGAAACTGATAAAGCTACAAAATAAGAATGAAAGCCCTTAATCTCACGCAGATTCTCGAAATCACCGAAGGAACTGCTAACCGAGAAGCTGACATCACAATCAAGGAAGTCAGCGCCTTAATAGATGGGAGCATAAATTCAATTTCCTTCTTAGGCAATAAGCGCTACATCTCTCAAATCAAGGATTCTCAAGCAGCCATCATCTTGGTTGACAAGGAATTCGACACACAAGGCTTTGACAAACTATTCATCTCTTGTGAAGACCCTTCCGCGTCTTTTACAAAAGTTGCTAACTACTTTGCTCCACCCACAATTGAATACCAAGCAGGGATCGATCCCGCTGCGAACATCGCAGAAAACGCCCAAATAGGTGAAGACGTCTACATTGGCCCAGGTGCGATCATTATGGATGGCGCCACAATTGGAAATAATGCAGTCATTTGCGCCAACGCCTACGTGGGCCACCAAGCTGAAATCGGCGCCTACTCCATCCTTTACCCAAACTCTACGGTTAGGGAACGTTGCATTATTGGCCAACGCGTCATTTTACACAGCTCCTGCGTGATTGGTACAGACGGCTTTGGTTTCATACCAGGCAAAGACGGCCATAAGAAAATCCCTCAAATCGGCATTGTTCAATTACATGATGATGTGGAAGTTGGCTCTTGTACAACTATTGACCGCGCTCGCTTTGGCAAAACAATCGTCGGCGAAGGCACCAAACTTGACAACATCATTCAAATTGGCCACAATGTCATCATCGGCAAACACTGCTTCATCGTTTCTCTTGTAGCGATTGCGGGCAGCGTTCAAATTGGCAACTTTGTGACGATTGCTGGGCAAGCAGGGATCAGCGGCCATCTACAGATCGGAGATGGTTGCACCATCATGGGTAAAGCTGGTGTTACACGCGATCTCAACCCAGGTGAAGTCGTCATGGGCATGCCTGCCACATCTAGACGAGAATTCATTGCGGACCGCGCACAACTCCGCAAAATCTCGAAACTCGAAAAACGCCTTAAAGCGCTCGAAGAAAAACTAAAATAAGCCCCAATGAACGAAGACCGCAAAAAGATTATTGCACTCACCACCTATCTTTTGAGTGTCTTCATCCTCGGCAGTTTAATCTGTCCTCTTCTTTGGGAGATCATTCACAATACCCCCTTAAAAAATATTGAATCTATAGGCGAAGCCTCTTTTGGCAAAGTTTGCAACCGTGCTTTTATGCTCGTTGCTTTCGGGGGCCTCTGGCCCTTAGCTAAACAACTTAACTGCACCACCAAAGACGACTTTGGCTTAGCCATCCCTCGCAAATCATTTCTAAAAGAATTCGGCATGGGCTTCATCTTTGGAGCCATAACCCTCCTATGCTTAGCACTCTTTTTCTATTTCATCGAATTACGTACACTCAAAAGTGGCCCCATCGATGAACGCATCCTCAAAGGCATTCGCAAAGGCGTTGTAACTGGAATTGTCGTTGGTTTAATCGAAGAGATTTTTTTTCGCGGCATCCTCACTCGCATCCTCTCTCGACTTGGCACCCTGTTCATGGCCATTTTCATCAGTTCCACCATCTATGCCGCAGTCCACTTCATAAAAGGCGATTCCAGCACCAATTATGACGTCATTCATTGGCACAGTGGCTTCACCTACCTCAAAAGCGCCTTTGGCCTCTATGCCGACCCCCGATTTATTGGATCATTCCTCACATTACTAACCGTCGGCATTTTCCTAGCCGCCCTCACATTAAAACGAGGTAATATCGCCCTGGCAGCTGGGATTCATGCTGGCTGGGTCTGTATCATCAAAGGCAATTCAAATGTCACTAGAACAGACGGAGACTCTCCCTATTACTGGCTTGTGGGAAACTACGATAAATTCACTGGCTACGCCGCTTTTTTATGGCTCGCTATCATCTGCTTAGGCACCTGGTTCTTTCTAGAAAAACGCAACAAAAATTGTGCTTAATTATATCTACCCGGATGTATGTGTCTGCTGTGAAGCACCCACACCTCCCGAATCGCCTCTTTGTGAAACCTGTACAAAAAAACTCAGCTATATCGATCACGAAAACACTTGTTCGTCATGTCACGGCCTTAATGATACGGCTACAAGGCTCTGTAGCAATTGCCTTAAAACTCCTCCAAAATGGTCCCATTCCACCTCCGCATTTGCTTTCGAAGGCCTAGCTCGCGAACTCATCTTGCGGTTTAAATATTCCCGTCACCTCTACCTACTCGATTTTCTTTGCAAAGAAATGAACTCCAGCTACAAAGCCAAGCAGCTACCCGAATTTGATATAATCACCTACGTGCCCATGCACCCCCTCAAAAAACTGAGCCGAGGATGGAACCAAAGTGAGCTATTAGCCAAAGAATTTGCCTCACTCTACCCAAATTCAGAATGCCTTGCACTCTTAAAACGACGCCACCTAGGGAAAGCCCAAGCTTCTAAAGCAAAGAGAGACAGACTTAAGTCAGTAAAGGATCTTTTCTCACCCAAAAATAGAGACAAGATAAAAGATCGAAGTATATTGCTTATAGATGATATATTAACCACAGGAGCCACTCTGAACGCCTGTTGCAAAGCTCTGCAACAAGAAAAGCCTAAAGAGATCTCCGTATTAACGATTGCAAGAGGATAGAACATGCCTATTTTCGGAAAAACTAAATTTTCTACTGTCAACTATGACAAAACCACGCCCACTGCGGCGATGCCCTCACTTGAGGATAGCGAAAACCCCCAAGAGGGTTTCACCAAATGCCGTAGTTGCGAAAGCCCCATTCTCATTGAAGAACTTGTGGCCAACAGTTCCATTTGTCCTAAGTGCGACTACCACTTTCCACTTCGTGCCATGGACCGTATTAACTCACTGATGACCGACTTCGAGGAAATCGACGCCAACATGCAGTCCGTTAACTTTTTAGGCTTCACTGGCTACGACAAAACTCTCACTTCCAAGCAAATGACCCTCGACACCAAAGACGCAGTAATTTGCGGCTTTGGCAAAATCAAAGGTCAAAAAACTGGCATTGTTGTCATGGACTTCAAATTCATGGGCGGTAGCCTCGGTTCCGTTGTGGGCGAAAAAATCACTCGCCTTGTTGAAGCCGCTACAGAAAAACGCCTTCCAGTTATTATCGTCACTGCTTCAGGTGGTGCTCGTATGCAGGAAGGCTGTGTAAGCCTCATGCAAATGGCAAAAACGAGTGGTGCACTGGCTCGACTTTCTAACAATGATCTCCCAATGATCTGTCTTTTAACTAACCCAACTTATGGCGGCGTCACAGCAAGTTACGCTTCTCTTGGAGATATTATTATTTCTGAGCCCAATGCTCTCATTGGTTTTGCAGGTGCACGAGTTATCGAAACAACCATTAAAGCTGAGCTCCCAGAGAACTTCCAAACAGCGGAATTCCTTGTTGATCACGGCCTTGTGGATCGCATCGTACATCGCGAACAACTCCAAGACGAGTTAGCACTGATTCTCGACTATGTATCAGGCAAATGCAAGTAAGTAATTTTTTTAGTACTTTTTACTATACTTCGACTGTAAAACACCAGTCTTGATGTATAGTCCAATCTCACAGTCCGGGCCCCCTGCGGCGTCTGCGTTCCGAACCTGGTCAGGCGGGGAACCGAGCAGCCATAAGGAACAATGTCGGGTGCAGGCGGTTAACCCGGGCTGTGTTTTCAAATTCCCCTTCCCAAAAGAGAATTTACTATGACCTACCAAGTTTTAGCACGTAAATGGCGTCCACAAACTTTTGATGATTTGGCTGGTCAAGACCATATCACTTCCACACTCACAAATGCGATTCGAAACCAACGCGTAGGTCATGCTTACATTTTTGTTGGCACACGCGGTATCGGCAAGACAACTTCTGCACGAATTTTTGCCAAAGCCCTCAACTGCGAAACACCTAGAGCCGACCTCAACCCTTGCGGGCAATGCACTAACTGTACTGAAATCACTCAAGGTTCTAGCATCGACGTTATCGAAATTGATGGTGCCTCCAATAATAGCGTTGACGATATTAGACAGATCCGCGAAGGCGCTCAATACACTCCTGCAAGATGCCCTTATAAAATATTCATTATTGACGAAGTCCACATGCTGTCTAATGCAGCTTGGAATGCCCTTCTAAAAACACTCGAAGAGCCACCCCCTCATATTAAATTCTTATTTGCTACCACTGAGGTTCATCGAGTTCTACCAACTATTCTTTCGCGCTGCCAAAGACTCGAACTCAAACCGATCCCACGCAATGTCATTGCAGGACGTTTGAAACACATTTGTGAAACTGAAAACGTTGCGATTGAAGATTCTGCGATTAACGCAATCTCACGAACGGCTAACGGTGGTATGCGTGATGGCTTAAGTATTCTCGATCAAATGATTTCCTTTTGTTCTGGCAATGAAATTATTTCTGAACAAGATGTCATTGACGTCTTTGGCATGAGCTCCTCTAACGAGCTCAAACTCATTGCATCGGCCATTTTACAAAACCAAGCTCCAGCACTCATTGAGGCCATTGATACACTTGCGAAAGCCGCACGTAACATGGAGCAACTCTACTCCGAACTCTTCCAACTTTTCCGTGACGTGATGATTTTACTTGAATCTCCACAACAAGCACGATCCATTCTTGACCTAGAAGAAGTTGAAATCCAACAGCTTTATGAACTCGCGCAGCTAGCCAATAATAAGCTTTTACAAAAACTACTGAATGGCTTCCTCGATTACGACGGGAAAATTCGCCACACACTCAATAAGCGCACCTACTTAGAAGTCACTCTTCTACGTATCATGAAAGATGCTCACTCATTAAGAGTGGAAGACCTCCTCAAACATATTCAGACTTTACGTAAACAAGGCAATCTTCAAGATCTAGAAGGCGACTTACCTCCACTCAGTATCACTCAAAAAAAAAATGAGTCGCTAGAAGCTCGATCACTTCGCCCTGCCACCAACGCTGAAGCTTTATCTATCGTTAAGAAACCGATTATCGACACAAAAGTTGAAGCGGAAGTAGATACAGTTAACGACACTCAAAACATCGGTGACAGCAGTGCTAGTGACACTCAAAATGACTATTATGAAGAAGACACTGCTGAAGAGACGACTCCAACAGTCGAAGCTACTGAAACTGAAGAAACTATCTCAGCAATTGTAGAAGATAAAGAAAGTCCAGAAGACGCACTTCAAACTGAAGTGGAAGAAGTAGCTCTTCAAGTGGAAGCAGCAGAACCCGTAGATAATTTCCAAGCAAGCCCGAGTACTGATCAAACACCTGCGAAACAAGAGCGACACTCCAACAGTATTGCCCTTGAACAAATGCTTGCCATTCCTACTTCGGAAAATGAAGACACTCTCACAAAAGCCGAAACGATTTTTGTCCAAAAAGATGATCCTGAACTCTCCAAAATTTTATTGCAGCCTGACTCTGAAGATGAACGCAATATTGAGACTGGAGTTGAGACTAAACCCGACGCTGAAGACTCAGAAGTCCAAGCAGAACCTGTAGTCGAAACTGAGGTTCTTCCAGAGCAAGCTAACGAGCAAGCAAACGAGCAAGCAAACGAGCAAGCCAATGTGCAAGCCAATGTGCAAGCCAATGAGCAAGCCAATGAGCAAGCCAATGTGCAAGCAACACCTGAACTTGCTAATGCAAATGAGGATTCTCGTTCAGAAGAAACAATCACTACGGAAAAACAAGAAGAAACTCTTACTCCCGAAGACGAAGAACTTGAACGTCACATTTTTGACGACAAGGAAATCGAACTCTACCTCCAGCCTGACTACACCGACCGACCTTATGCAAAAGGCTTAGTCACTGATTCAAACACGTCCGATATTCTCGGCCTTGGTCTTGAACGTTTTCGCCTTGTCGAACTCTCTGCACCCAACGACAAGAAAAATCTGACTATTGCAAAAAACAGCCTTAACATGCGCTTGGAGCAAATCCACGCTCACCTACCTGAGGTCAAGAAAGTCAGTCAAGCTCCCGTTGAAGAGGAAGCTAAGGCTCGCCCCGTTGTTGAAGTGAAAGAACTTCCCCCTCCTCGCGCCTGGCTGGAATTACTAGACGGTTTAAAAACGGAAAACCGCGCCATTTTAGAACAATGCACGGCGGTCTATGAAGGTGGTGAACGCTTTGTCATCCAAGGCTCAAACGAAAGCATTGACCAGATCAAAGAGAAAAAAGGCTTTAGTGAATTTATCGAAACAAAGCTGGCGGGTTTTTCCGGAGAAAGCCGCTTAAAAGTTTTTCTCATTAGCAATTCGCCGAAAACTGCTGAGACGAAAAATGAAAGCGCCTACTCCAACCCCACGGTCGAACGCTATCAAGAATTTTTTGAAGCCTCAATCATCAGCGTGAAAGATTCTAAATGAAGCTTTACCCCGAACAATTTCAACAGGCAATTGAAACCATTGCTAGCTTACCGGGAATAGGAAAAAAAGGCGCTGAAAAACTCGCCCTCGCCCTCTATTCTTGGCCAGAGTCAAAACTGAAACATTTTGCTTCACTTATCGATTCAATGCAACACGACTTACACAACTGTGCGCAATGTGGCTTCTTCTCTCAAAAAGATGCCTTATGCCCCATTTGCTCCGACCCTAAACGTCTCAATCACCAAATCTGTGTCGTCGAACAGGTATCACAACTTCCAGTCATTGAAAAAAGCGGCTCTTTTAAAGGCCTATACCATGTCTTGCACGGCAAATTAAGTCCCATGAGTGGGATTGGTCCAGATGACATCAATATTGACAGCCTCTTGCAACGCTGTAAGGAAAACCACGTGAGTGAAGTCATCTTAGCGACTTCTACCGACATTGAGGGTCAGGCAACGGCCTCATTTATTGCAAAACTTTTAAACGAACACGGCATTAACACGACGCGCATTGCTCAAGGTATCCCTATTGGGGCTGACCTCAATTATGCAGACGCGGCGTCAATTGCCATGGCTATAAACTCAAGAAGAGAACTCTAATGGAACAATACAAAAAAGATTTTATCGATTTCATGGTAGAATCACAGGTTTTAACTTTTGGCGATTTCACGACGAAATCTGGCCGTAAAACCCCTTTCTTTGTCAATACAGGTAATTACGACACAGGAAAAAAAATCTCTAAACTCGGCGAATTTTACGCCGAAACTATCAAAGATCGCTATGGGCTTGATTTCGACTTAGTTTACGGACCTGCCTACAAGGGCATCCCTCTGGCAGTCACCATTTCATCGGCGATTTATTCTATGTTCGACAAAAATATCGGCTTCACTTTCAACCGTAAAGAAGCTAAAAATCATGGCGAAGGCGGTTCATTTGTCGGTTACAAACTTGCTGACAAACAAAAGGTCATCATCGTAGAAGACGTAATCACTGCGGGAACCGCAATGCGCGAAAACCTCCCCATCTTGAAAGATGCCGCGGACTTGAGTATCGAGGCAATCATTGTTTCTGTTGACCGCATGGAAAAAGGTACTGGCGACTTATCCGCCATCCAAGAAATCGAAAAAGATTACCAAATCCCCGTTCACCCCATCGTCAGCATTGATGAGGTTGTGGATTATCTCTATAATCGAGAAGTTAATGGCAAAGTCATCATCGACGATGAAACATTAGCTCGCATCAAAGCTTACAGAGCGCAGTACGGCATCTAATTAACATCCTTAAAGCGACCTCCTAAAGGTCGCTTTTTATTACTCAATCACACCCAGAGGTTTCACATGTCAAAAATACTCATCCTATTTCATAGTAACGATGGCAATACGGCAAAAATGGCTGAACTCGTTGCGGAAGGCGCAAAGCAAATTGAAGGCGCTACTGTCCGCTGCTTAACTGTCGACGAAGCCAGTCACGAGGACCTCATTTGGTGTGATGGAATTGCCCTAGGCTCACCCACAAATTATGGCACGGTTTCTCATCAAATGAAAATGTGGTGGGATAAACTCCCTCCCGAAGGCTGGGGCCAAAGCGATGGTAAAATCGGCTGTGCTTTTAGTTCTGCAGGAGCGTGGGGCGGAGGCCAAGAATTAACCTGTATGACTCTTCTCACCATTCTAATGAATTATGGTTTCCTCACTTTTGGTGTGACAGATTATGTCGATAAGCAATTCTCCCCACATTATGGAAGTATTTGTGCTGGAGAACCCAGAGAAGAGAAAGTCAAAGAATCTTGCCGCCGACTCGGCCGCCGTCTCAGCGAATGGGTCAGCACATTGCATCACGGCAATAAACATCATCACCCACTCGCACAAGACTACGACCGTTTTAAACACCTAGGTTAAGCCTTTAGTTCTAAAATCAGCTGACTCAGAACTTCCCAATTAAAGCTATTTTATTGGTATAAATAATTTCATAGGTTTAATTCTTAAGTAGCTCACTTTAATCATTGCGGTCAAATCTATGGTAGATAATACATCCAAATGGAATGAACTCTTCGACACTCTGCACAAAGACTCTACCAACGAACATCAAGGTCATTATTCAGAATTTGAAGAAATTGGCCGTGGTGGTTCGAAAATCATTTATCGCGCCAGTGATAACCTTAGTGGCCGGGAAGTTGCCTTTGCCCGCCCCCTGAAAAACGATTCTATCACGACGGAACTTTTCCTGCGTGAAGCAAGAATCACGGCCTACTTGCAGCATCCGAATATTCTTCCCGTTTACGATATGAATGATGGTGAAGAACCTTATTTAGTCTGCAAACTATTACGTGGCTCCAACCTCGCAAAACTGTCTAAGAAACAACAAAATCAGCGCGATACCTTAGCCATTTTTAGAAAAATATGCGAAGCCATGAATTATGCTCACTCTCGCGGCGTGCTTCATCTCGATCTCAAACCCGAGAACATTCATTTAGATAAATACGGCGAAGTTTTAGTGATTGATTGGGGACTCGCTGAAATTTTCCTCACCGAAAGCCTCGAAAGTCCCTTAGACAACCCCCTGATTTCGACCCGAGAAGCCCTATCTAGTGACACGACCTTTTGTGGAACTCCAGGATTCATGTCACCAGAACAAATCTGTAATCAAAATGTCGATGTAAGAAGTGATGTTTTCGCTCTTGGCGCCCTGCTCTATTCGATTTTTTTTAATCAATCGCCTTTTCATGCCCCAGATCTTAAAAGCATTTGTATTAAGACCCAACTAGGAGAAATCCCCTATTTTGACCAAGACCGTATGAGTTCGGGATTCAGCGCAATTATGCTTAAATGTTTACACGCCAAAAAAGAAGATCGTTACCAAAACATGCGTGAACTTTTAGATGACCTGGATGCACTTCAGAACAACTTTATTCCCTCTGCCGAAGAAGCTAACTTTGTTCATCATTGTAAAATGCTCTACAAGCGCAATCGCCAAAGCTGCCATTTTCTACTAGCTTCATTTGTCTTGCTTATTCTCACATCTCTTTTTTATATCCACAAGATCCAAGAAAGTCGCGCCGATGCTCTATATGCTAAAGGACAAGCCATTCAGGCCAAAGAGCAAGCCGAAGTCTACCTTCAACAAGTTATTGAAGAGCAAAAGCAAAATGAAAAACTTTCTATTGCCCTGTCTCCTCGTTACCTCAATATTGCGAAAGAGCATTGGGAATACTATGAACTTGATCAATCAATTGAGTATTGTGACTTAGCTCTACGCGTCAACCCCAACAACATAGAAGCCAAAAAAATGCGCGCTAAGCTCTATTTCGCTTATGGCGATTACACGCAAGCGAAAAATATCTGGGAACTACTTAATAACTCTGGCCAAGAACACTCATTCAACCAATTTCTTTTAGACAAAAAAGATCCTCAGCCTAAGGATATTTATAATTACCGCATAAACTCTTCTCCTATCAAGATTTTAAAAGCAAGAGCCTTATTTCACAGCTTTCTTCAATCTGGAAACCTAGAGCAACTCAAGCAAGTCATTAAGATTGAAAACCAAAAAGTAACGGAACTCGAACTTTCTTATGATGGAGATCTTTTTGACGTCCACGGCAACAGTCATTTCATTAACAACAATTTCTTGCGCGCGCTCAAGTTAAAACAAGTGAACCTAAGCGAGACACGTACAGATAACATTGATTCTTTGAGGAACTCAGTTTTAAAGGAACTCAATATTGCTCATGCCCCTATCTGGGATCTCAGCCCTTTAGCCGATTGCAAGATAGAAAAATTAGATCTCAGCAACAGTTATATTGAAGGTCTGTGGCTTCTGACCAACTGTGAACTGAAGGAGCTCAACATCAACCATACTAAAGTTAGGACAATCCCCTACCAAATCTTCACTACACTTGAGCTCTTAAGCATGAATAAAACAAAAATCACAGAGCTTCCAAAACATGCTCCCAAACTTCGCATTCTGAATATCACCAAAAATCATATAAAAAATTTACCACGACTACTATCTTACCCTGCTCTTGAAGAGCTTTTTGTAGATCAAGGTCAATTAAATACCGAACTCACAACAGCACTCCAAGATAGAGGAGTCCAAGTTCATCAGTTAAGTTCTTCTTCCAAACGATGAATCTCACGACGCATAATCACTGAGACGCGTTTCTTATAAATTGAGACGGTGTTTTCTGGGATATCTAAATCCTTTCCAATCTCGCGAACTTTTTTGCCTGCAATAACACCTTCGAAACAAGATTTCATTGCGGGTGATAGATCCTCCGAGATATTCTCCCAAGCAGTTTTCGTTAAAAATGACGCCCACTCACGATCCACAATTTTTTCTAAATCGCCTTCATCAAGCTCATCTTCACGTTCAAAAGCTTTATGATCTCGAGCTCCCTGCCTACTGCGTTTCAACTGAGTACTCTTGACTCGATTAATCGTAATCGTTGCTAACCACGAGCTAAAACGCCCCTTCTCTGGATCATATTCAAAGCCAGGCAAAGCTTTCCAAACCGATACGAGAACATCTTGAAGAAGATCATCAATCAAATGAGCCTCCACATACATCGAACGAACTATACTATAAATAAATGGGCGGTAGATCTCGTTAAATTCCTCCCAAGATTTATCATCACCAGAGTTCTTCAATCGTTGCATCAATGTGAGGCGTGTTCTATAAGTCATCTTATCTCCTGAAGTTCCCTTTACCTTAACATGCGAACCTAAGTTTTAGCAAATTCATTTCCTAGATGATTAAAAAATAACTCTAGGTCACAACACAAAAAGTATTTTTTCTCTATTCGCTGTCATATAATCATTGTGTATGAAGTAATGAGGCATAAACCATATCTAAAGGAACTTTTTTGTGAAAATTTTATTCTGCCTTTTCTCTTTATTATGCACTTCACTCCTAGCGAACGAACCGCCAAACATTATCATTATTTTAGCCGATGATGCAGGTTCATCCGACTTCTCTTGCTACGGCTCGAAACAACTGTTAACGCCTCATATCGATAGCATTGCCCATAATGGTATTAAATTCACTCAAGCCTACACTGCTTCCTCTGTCTGTAGCCCTTCTCGAGCAGGGCTCCTAACCGGACGCTACCAACAAACTTTTGGACACCTTGCAAATATCCCTCACAGTAAGCACTCAGCTAATGACCCCGAATTACTCGGACTTCCAGTCACGGAAATTACTCTAGCCGATAGCTTAAAAGAACTCGGTTACAGCACTCACTGCATCGGCAAATGGCACCTTGGCGAAGCTGACCATTTTCATCCTAACGCTCGAGGGTTTGATAACTTTTACGGTTTTTTATCTGGGGCACGAACCTATTTTTTAGGAGGAGAACTTCGCGGTGACATGGATCGAATCATGCGCAACAAAGAATTTGCTGAACCCTCCAGTGGCTATACTACGGAAGTTTTTACTCAAGAAGCCATTCGCATCATACAAGAAGAACAAGACAAACCCTTTTTTATCTACCTCTCACACAATGCCGTTCATGGTCCCATGGATGCAAAAGATGAAGATATTATGTCTTACGATTTCAAAAATCCTCTTCGCAAAAAGTATAGTGGGCTCATGAAAAACCTCGATGATCAAACTGGCTTACTGTTACAGGCACTCAAAGATTCAAAGCAATACGAAAACACCTTAATCTTTTTCATGAGCGACAATGGTGGCCCAACCACTCATAATGGCTCGTCTAATTGGCCGTTGCGAGGTTTTAAAGGCAGCGAGTTTGAAGGGGGAAATCGAACGCCCTTTCTCCTTCAATGGCCTGAGAAAATAAGCGCTGGCCTCAGCTCTGACAAGCCCATCATTGCCTACGATGTTTTTGCTACATGTATTCAGGCTGCAGGTGGAGAATTAGTCACTGATCGAACTTACCATGGAATAGATTTGCTCCCCGTCATTAACAAGCCACAAGAAACAAATGCGCGCAAACTATTTTGGTCACGCGGCAAAAACTACTCCATGCGCCAAGGTAAATGGAAACTCAACATCTTACCCACTGGTAGTTCCCTCTATAATCTAGAAAATGATCAATCCGAAAAGCATGATCTCTCTGAACAATTTCCCGAAATTAAAGCACAACTAATCAAAGAAATGAGTAAATGGAAGTCGACCCATGCCGAAGCATTATGGCAAACTGGCTATAAAAAGAAAAAGAAGTCACACTAAGGCTTTGCGTGAAGTAATGAGTACAAAAAACAAAGGACTATCCATGACAAAGATCTTATCTATTGCCTTATTATTGCTGTTCGCTACTAGCTGCCAGAATGAGCTTAAAACTCAAGCGCCTAAACAAGCTTCAGTTCAAGAAAAAATCACCTCCAAATACAAGAGCTTAGGCTATGAATTAGTTTGGCAGGAAGAATTCAATTCCGATGGTTCAGTTGAATCTAGCAAATGGGACTTTGAGCAGGGTTTTCAACGCAACCACGAACTCCAGTGGTATCAAGAGGACAATGCCTTTTGCGAAGATGGCAAATTATTCATTGAGGGTCGACGAGAAATGAAAGCTAATCCTAGCTTTAAAGCGAAAGCAAATAATTGGAAAGAAAAGAGAAAAAATATTTATTACACGTCCAGTTGTCTTACTTCTAAGCAAAGCTGGAAATACGGACGCTTTGAGATCAAAGCACGCCTTAAGGCTGCCGATGGCTTATGGCCCGCTATCTGGTTTCTGGGTACGGAAGGTCAATGGCCATCTAATGGAGAAATTGACCTTATGGAATACTACAATGACATGATCCTTGCCAATGCTTGCTGGGGAACAAAGCGTCCTTATCAGGCTAAATGGGATAGTAGCAAAACTCCCGTCAAAGATTTTAAAGATCCTGATTGGGATAAAAAGTTTCATATCTGGAAAATGGATTGGGACAAAGATTCCATTAAACTCTTTTTAGATGATCAATTACTCAATACCATCGACTTAAAAAAAGCGATCAATCCCGATACGTCACGAGGTCCTAAAGAGCCCTTCCAACAAGCTCACTACCTCTTACTCAACCTAGCGATTGGCGGCACAAATGGTGGCGACCCAAGCTCAACGCCCTTCCCCAATCAATTTGAAATTGACTACGTTCGAGTTTATCAAAAACAATAGCTCCCACAAGTATTTTCTACCATTTTCTTTCCCTTTTGCAGTCACCTTTGAACTCGAGCGCAGTTTTCTTGCTTATAGAAAACTACTAAGCTCTGTTATGTCCGTGTCATGCAAATTTGTTAAATAAGAAATGATCAAACTTGTTAAGATTGCAGCGCTTACGCGTATTTATAATAAAATTATTGAATAATTAAAAGGATAATATGACTAGTACATACAAAAAACTATTGATGTTCACCGCATTAAGTAGTCAAATCTTTGCCTTAGAAAATTGGCAAGACCAACAAATCATTCAGATTAACACCGAAGCTCCACAAGCAACTTTTACCGTTTACGACAATCGTGATCATGCTCTAGAAATGAACGATCAAAAAACAATCAATACCAAGTCATTAAACGGTAATTGGAAATTTAACTGGGCAAAGAATCCTGCCGAACGCCCCAAAGATTTTTTCAAAAGTGAATTTGATTCTAGCAAGTGGACAAGTATTCCCGTTCCTTCCAACTGGCAAATCCAAGGTCATGGTCAGCCTCTCTACACAAATATCAAATACCCCTTTAGTATCAAGAACCCTCCTCATATTGACAATAATGACAACCCTGTCGGCTCCTACTTAACTCAATTCACTGTACCCAATAGCTTTAAAGGAAAAAATACTCACATCCAATTTGCTGGAGTCAACTCCGCTTTCTACCTTTGGATTAATGGCCAATACGTCGGGTATTCACAAGGCTCACGAACACCTGCAGAATTTAACATTTCAAAATACCTCAAAGCTGGCAATAATACATTAGCGGCAGAAGTCTATCGCTGGGGTGACGGTGCCTTTCTCGAGGACCAAGATTTCTGGAGACTTTCAGGTATTTTTAGAGATGTCACATTAAAGTCGATCCCGACTGAACATATTGAAGATTTCACGATCATTACTGACCTAGATCAAAACTACCTAAATGCCGAACTTGAAGTAAAAGTTGACATCAAACAACCAGAAGGTGCTAGCTTAGACATTGAACTACTCGATCAAAATGGCAAAGCAGTTTTCCTCAAGGTGACTCATCAAGCTTCTGAAACCATTAAGTTTAAGAAAACGATCAAGAATCCAGCTAAATGGACAGCAGAAAGCCCGAACCTCTACAAGCTCCTTCTTACACTAAAAAATAAGTCAGGTGAAGTGCTTCAGATTATACCTCAGAATATTGGCTTTCGTGAAGTCGAAATTAAAAATGGCATCTTTTTGGTCAATGGCCAGAAAATTAAGCTCAAAGGCGTCAATCGTCACGAACACAGTCCTGACAATGGACAAATAGTTAGCCGTTCTGAAATGCTAAGAGACATTAAATTATTTAAAGAAAACAATATTAACGCCGTTCGTACAAGCCATTATCCAAACGTCCCAGAATTTTATGATCTTTGTGATCAGTATGGTATCTACGTCATCGATGAAGCCAATATTGAAACACATGAATTTGGTGCCACGAGCGATAAAAATATTCTAGCTAACGATCGCACATGGGAAAAAGCTATTATCGACCGCGTTAATCGTATGGCTGAACGCGACAAAAACCACCCCTCAATTGTAATTTGGTCCCTTGGTAATGAATCGGGAATCGGACCTAACTTCGTAGCTGCTTACGACATGCTAAAAGCTCAGTACCCCCATCGCCCTGTTCACTATGAGGGTGGACATAAATACAAAAGTCCTGCTAGTGATTTTTACTCTCGCATGTATGCCGATGAAAAATGGATCGGCCCAAAAGACCGTCCTTCAATTCTTTGCGAATACTCACATGCCATGGGCAATAGTAATGGTAACCTTAGCGAATACTGGGATGACAATATTTATAAAAATGACCGTTACACGGGCGCCTTTATTTGGGACTGGATGGATCAGGGAATCCGTCAGAAAACCCCAGAAAAATTCGCTAAAAACATTGGTGTCGGACCTGTAAAAGAAACTTTCTTTGCCTATGGTGGTTGGTTTGAAAATCCATATAGCAATGACGGTAATTTTTGCATGAACGGCCTCATCGATTCTGACTGGAACCCACATCCGGGGCTCTTTGCAGTCAAATCGGTCTATAGCAATATCAAAGTCACAGCTCCTAAGCTAAATACTGGAGAAATCGAAATTCTCAACCGCTTTGATTTTACTTCTCTCGACAAATTCGTATCAGCCAATTGGTCCATCGAAGAAAATGGCAAAGTCATTAGTTCGGGTAAAGTTGACGATTTATCTATTGCCCCTCACCAAACTAAAAAGGTAAAGCTCTCCCTTCCTAAAATTGAACGCAACGCAGGTTCAGAATATTTCCTCAATATCAGCTTCAAAAGCACCAAAGATTATACTGAACTCGTCCCCGCTGGACATGTTTTAACAAGTTCACAATTTAAACTATTTGGTCAAAAACCAGCACTAAACCTTTCTAATGAAGGTGAAATTAAACTTGTGGATTCCGCAAAGTCTTTAACCCTCAAAGGCACAGAGTTTGAAATCAAGTTTGATAAAAAATCTGGTCAGCTCACTACTTATAATTACAAGGGTAAAAATCTTCTCGCAGATGCTTTAGAGATCAATTTTTGGCGTGCTTTTACAGACAATGATAAAATCCCAACTAATAGCGGCAAGCTCAAAAAGGTTTGGAGGAATGCTACACAGAAGTACGAAGTTAAACACTTCAAAGTTCAACAAAAATCTCCTGGACTCGTTCATGTCGAGATCACTTCCTTTTTCCCCACAGTAAAAACCACTGTTCAGAGTCAGTATGCAATTTCTGGCAATGGCAAAATCCAAGTGAAAAACGATTTTGACTTCAGTCAAACAAACCCAAAAATTGGCGCTCCCCACCGACTTGGGATGACGATTGCGCTCCCTGCAGAATATGATCAAATATCTTGGTTTGGCCGTGGCCCAAATGCCACTTATAGCGATCGTAAACTTGAACATGTAGGACTCTATAAATCAAGTGTCGATGAGCAGTGGGTTGATTACAGTCGTCCTCAAGAGAATGGTAACAAAGTTGACATGCGCTGGATGAGCCTACTAAACACCAAAGGGCATGGCCTAAAGTTCCTAGCCGATCAAAACTTCCTCAGTGGCGGTGCTAAATTTTATTCTACGGAAGCGATAGAAAACGCGAAGTACTCATTTGAACTTGAGCGTAGCCCAAATGTCATCGTCAACCTTGACCATGCCCAACTTGGCGTCGGCGGCAATGATAGTTGGGGTTCCATTGCCCTCAAACCCTACCAAATTAAGAAGCAGAAATACTCTTACAGTTTCATTATAAGTCCCATCCAATAGGAGAAACCTATGTTCAAAAAATTAGCCCTCGCACTAGCTCTCAGCCTCACCCAAGGACTGAGTGCTGCTACAGAAAAACCTAATATCCTTATTATTTATGCCGATGATATCGGCTACGGCGACCTCAGTTGCTATGGTGGCACCGGTGCTCAAACTCCCTTCATTGATCGCTTAGCTAATGATGGCATACGCTTCAGTTCAGGCTATGCATCTGCCGCTACTTGCACGCCTTCACGTTATTCTCTTCTCACGGGTGAATACGCTTTCCGCAATAAGTCCGCCAAAATTCTTCCAGGCAATGCCCCTCTCATTATTGACCCTGCTAAACCAAACATCGCTAGTTTCATGAAAGATGCAGGCTACATAACGGCTCTAGTCGGGAAATGGCATTTGGGCCTTGGCCTTTCGGATGGCTCTTTTGACTGGAATTCGAACATCAAACCTGCACCTCGTGAACTCGGTTTCGATTATTCATTCTACATGGCCGCAACCGGTGATCGCGTACCTTCGGTTTATATCGAAAATAGCGAAGTCGTGGACCTCGATCCTTCTGACCCGATCAAAGTCAGCTATGCCAAACCTGTAGGTACAGAGCCCACTGGCATTAGCCACCCTCACTTACTGACGGTTCAAGCTGATGTTCAACACGCAGGCACTATCGTGAACGGCATAAGTCGCATCGGTACTATGACTGGTGGACATGCAGCTCGTTTTAAAGATGAAGACATGGCCGACACCTACCTCAACAAAGCGATCGATTTCATTAATAAGTCGAAAGATCAGCCCTTCTTTATGTACTTTGCCGCACATGATAACCACGTACCCCGTCGCCCTCATCCCCGCTTCCAAGGCTCTTCGAGCCTTGGACCTCGCGGTGATGCCATTGTGCAATTTGACTGGACTGTGGGAAAACTAATAAAAACACTTAAGGCCAATAAAATGTACCGCAATACGCTAATCATTTTATCGAGTGATAATGGCCCCGTGCTCTTTGATGGTTACTGGGAAGGTTCTGAAGCTCGCAATGGCGACCATAAAGCTGCTGGACCTTTTCGAGGTGGAAAATACAGCCTATGGGAAGGTGGCACACGCATGCCCTTTATCGTTTCTTGGCCTGGAAAAATTCAAAGTGGAACTTCTTCAGCACTCATTAGTCAAGTCGATATTTTTGCGAGCATCGCAACACTCATTGGCAAAGACTTACCCAAGAGCGCCAGCCCCGATGGACAAAACATGCTCCCAGCCCTCATGGGGAAAAGTCCTGTTGGACGCGACTATCTGGTCGAAGAAGCACTCTCACAAGTCGCCCTACGCATGGGAGACTGGAAATACATTCCTCCTGGAACTGTTACAGAACGCGGTGGACTCGATGAATGGATCAAAACACCCGTGCACCCACCCGGCATGCTCTTTAACCTTGCTGATGATCCAGGTGAGACAAATGACCTCTCCAAACAACATCCCAAGAAAGTCAAAGCCATGCTCGCTATACTCAAAAAAGAGGCTCCTAGCAAATTCCTTAATAAGAAAACACCCGGTGCCTCCCAACTCGGCTTTGAATAAGAGAAAGATTTAAGACTCGAACACAGTAAAATGTAAAAGCCTCAGAACTTTCGTTCTGAGGCTTTTTAGTACTCGAGGCCGGACTTGAACCGGCACGCCGTGAGGCAACGGATTTTAAGTCCGTCGTGTCTGCCAATTCCACCACTCGAGCATTTGGCATCTAAGTCATCAAAAGATGAATTAGTGGGCTGAACATAGCTACCTTTTACTCGGCTTCAAGCCAATAATATTGAGGAAAAGAATTTTTTACAAAGGTTTTTACTATTTTGTGAAAAACAGCGATAAATCATCCCTATTAAGCAATAAAATGACTGAGTTCTTGGCGAGAAATTAAGCTTTTTTCGCTTCGAGTTCTTCCCAACGAGCATAGGCTTGGTCTAGCTTTTGACGCAGGGATTCAAGTTCATTCGTTTTTTCTTGAATGAGTTCAGCTTCTTGCTGAAAAAAGTCGGGTTCGTGCATGGCTGTTTCAATCGCGGAAATCTGCTCATCGAGCTCCATGACAAAGTCTTCCATACCTTCGAGTTCACGCTCTTCTTTCCAAGTAAGTTTTTTAGTGGCTTTCTTGGGCTCTTCAGCTTTGGGCGCAACTTTTTTAGTTTCCACCTCGACTTTAACTTGCTTAGTCTCACGCTCGGCTTTTTTCTCTAAGTAATAGTCATAATCACCATCTTGGTAATACACCTGACCATTTCCCTCAAAGCCTAAAATGCCATTACACACACGGTTCACAAACCATCTATCGTGAGACACAAGGAGCAAAGTGCCTTTCCAAGCGACGAGAGCTTCCTCTAAGACTTGCAAAGTCGATAAGTCCAAGTCATTGGTTGGTTCATCCAGAATGAGTAAGTTACAGGGTTTACGCAATAAACGAGCTAATAGGAGGCGATTGCGTTCCCCGCCCGATAATTTACTCACTTTGGTGTTGATACGATCATCAGTGAATAAGAAACGTCTTAAGTAAGAACGCGTTGACAAACTTATATCGCCCAAACGCACCGATTCTGCGCCATCCGCAACTTCTTTAAAAACGGTATTATCTTCATTGAGTTGACTACGACTCTGATCAACGTAATTATAATCTAAGCTCGCTCCGCGAACAATCGTTCCAGAATCTGCTTCTGCCTGACCTATAATCATTTTAAGCAAAGTCGTTTTTCCCATGCCATTACCGCCCATTAGAGCTATGCGGCTACCTGGTTCTAACTCAAAACTCAAATCTTTGAAAAGCTGTTTATCTCCAAAGCTTTTACACACATTTTCTAAACTGACACTTACATTGCCAATAACTTTCGCGGGAGGTAAAACGAGTTCAGCATCGGCCTGTACAGCGTAATTTTCTTTATCATTGAGATCATTAAAGCGATCGACTCGACTCTGTGACTTAGTGGTACGTGCCTTAGGACTTCGACGCACCCATTCGAGTTCTTTTTTCAAGAACTGATGGCGCTTATTATCCGCTCTTAGCATTGCCATATCACGTGCAGCACTCTGCTCTAAATAAACTGAATAATTCCCAGGAAAAAAATCTGCTTGCCCTTCACGTAATTCTAGAATACGATTACAAACACTATCTAAGAAGCAACGATCGTGTGTCACCATAATGAGTGCCCCTGAATAAGTCTCGAGCCATTTCTCTAGCCATTCAACCGCATGAGAATCCAGGTGGTTTGTCGGCTCGTCTAAAATGAGTAAATCGGGTTTAGAAACGAGAACTTTCGCTAAGTTAATTCGCCGTTTTTCACCACCCGAAAGATCTTTACAAGGAGTGTCTGCACTCGGACAAGACAAGCGCGAGATAAGTTCAAAAACGTAGGCATCTAAATCCCAGGCATCTAGAGCCGTAATTTGATCTTGAATGCGGAACATCTCATCTTCAGTCTGATCACCACTTTCATATTGTTTGAGTAATTCATAAATATAGCCAGCGCCTTCACGAATATTTTCTATCACGGTCAAATTCGGATCAATATCAAAATCTTGAGATAAATAAGAGACTTTTAAGCCCTTGCTAAAACGAATTTCGGAAACCTCGAAAGGCTCAAGTTGTTTGGATAAAATCTTCAGCAGGGTTGACTTCCCCGTGCCATTGCGACCAATGAGCCCCACTCTATCTTTATTATGTATTGTAAAAGAGACATGATCCAAGAGCATCCTATGCCCAATAGCATAAGTTAAATCAATCGCATCTAGTAGTGGTATACCGCGTTCTTTCATTTAGATAAGTCGCGTAATTTGCCGACGAAATCTTTTATCCCAATTGGCTTACAAATTAAGTCATGCACATCGCCGACTTTCTCACGAGTTTCTTCATCGGCATAAGCAGTCAAAACAATGATTTTGATCTCTTTAAATTGCTCATCTTTGCGTAATTGATCTATAAATTCATAGCCATTCATTTGTGGCATGTGTAAATCTAATAAAATAATATCGGGCTTCCATGAGCCTGTAACGAGCGCTGCTTCAATCCCGTTGACGGCTTCTTTGACTTCAAAATCACCGGCAAGCTCGAGGGTTTCCAAGGAGAATTGACGGAAGTCTTGATCATCATCAACAACGAGCACACGATTTAATTGCACTTTCTGCTCAACTTGACCTTCTATTTGAATGCCACGTTTTTGAGCAAAGGCTTGAATATCCTCCATTTCAAAACGGCGATGGCCACCAGGCGTTTGGAAAGATTTCAATTCACCTTTCTCAACCCAGTTGATTACACTTGTACGCGCAAAACCTAACAAGTCTGCAGCTTCGTTTGTTGTCAGAGCATGTTTTTTCATAGAGTCACATGGGGAAAAAGGGTTTTAATGGGGTGGCTAACCGGACTTGAACCGGCGACAGCCGGAATCACAATCCGGTGCTCTACCAACTGAGCTATAGCCACCATAAAAAAGGTGGGGTGGCTAACCGGACTTGAACCGGCGACAGCCGGAATCACAATCCGGTGCTCTACCAACTGAGCTATAGCCACCACCTAATAGGGCTGAATAGTACATGCACAGACAAAAAATGCAAAACCAATTTTTAGTGATTTTTTTACTTTTTTAATAAGGGATCGTCAATTCCACATTCTTTGAAAGCAAGGGCACGTTCTACACAAGAGGGACAGACTTCGCAAGGCTTATCGCCACCGCGATAACAAGTCCAAGTTTGAGCGTAATCAATACCAAGGGCTAAACCGATTTTGGCCACATGTCCCTTACTCATATTCACAAATGGTGCCTCAACGTGCACGCCTGTTCGACGATTAAGAGAGAAGACATCATTCATGCGAGCTAAAAAGGATTCCGTGCAATCCCAATAACCGTATTCATCTTGGGCTTGGGCACCATAATATAATTGACGGCAATCGCGGCTCTCCGCAAATGATGCAGCAATTGATAAAAGCATCATATTACGATTGGGCACATAGGTCACTGGCTGGTCTAAATCACCTTCGGCAATATCCTTCAAGTCAGGAACTTCAACGCCACCTTTAACGAGAGCAGAACTGGAGCCTAAAAAATCTCCCATGTAAGAAATATCGAGTACGTTGTGCTCTTTCACTTCCGGCAAGCTATCGCATTGTGCCTTAGCAACAATGAGTTCACGAGAATGTTTTTGACCGTAATCAAAAGACAATGCATAGACTTCATCATAACCAAGACTCTTGATCACATGGTGTAGAAGAGTGGTCGAATCGAGACCACCCGAAATTAATACAGCTGCTTTCTTCATTACTAGTGCGCTTGTACCCTTCTGAGCTGAGAAAGATCAGAAACACCTTCGAAGGTTTTCCAAACACCATCTTGCATCAAGGTACGCATACCGTCTTCAACAGCTTGTTTTTTCAACTCAGCTACGGGGGCAGCTTTTGCCACTAATTTTTTAAGTTCTGGACTCGCTTCCATGAGTTCGTGGATACCCACACGTCCACGATAACCTGTTTCATTACATTTATCGCAGCCACGGGCTTCCATAATTTCATGTGTATCGAAATCGTAGCCGAGTTCATCAATAAACTCCTCACCGTAAAAATGAATAAGCTTTTCAAGGTACTCAGGATCAGGCTTCACTGGTTGTTTGCAGTTACCGCAAAGAGTACGCATAAGACGCTGAGCTAATACACCAACAAGTGCATCGGCAAAGTTCATCGGATCCAAACCGATATCAAGAAGACGAATAACTGTC